>JAZOMK010000382.1:0-4725 GCA_045653985.1 Clostridia bacterium
GCCGTTACCTGCGGTGCATTAGTTGCCGTTACCTGCGGTGCGCTGGTAGGTTTAACAGTTGCCGTTGGTTTGGGCGTAGGAGTTCTGGGTGCAGGTGTTGCCGTAATGAAGCCACCGTTTTCATTGGTAAGTCCACTATCAGGGCCGGGTGTACCGGGGTTATATGGTGTAGGTGTAGGATATGGTGTTGCACCTACCGGTGTTGAGCTTGGCATGGGTGTAACTTCAGGCAATGGTGATGGAAATGCAGTATTTAATCTGCTTGCATTTATTATATCTGCATAGCCTGCTTCTGCATCAAATTGAACTTCTTGCCATGTGCCGTCATCATTAAGACGCTGTTTCTTCATGCCGTATATATTGATTCTTGTAAGGCGATGTCCGTTATCGGCAGGCGCATAATAGTAAAGCCAGCCGCCGCGGAAAGTAAGCTCCGAACACATAACGTCATTGGAAAGTTTAACGAACTCATCCTTGCCGTCAAACTTAACGTAAATACTGTTACCATCGTTTTCATTGGTGAAAAGGAAACACTTGTATCCCGTTAAAAACTCGTTATAAGCTGTAGGAATAAATACCGTTGCCTGCTTTTCATCAAGAACGCCTAAGGGTAAAATTAGACAGTTTTTATCGCTGTAATATCTGCGGAAGCACAACTGACCTCTGTAGATAAAAGGCTTATCAACCCTCGACGTCAACAACAACGTTGCCTTATTGGTTGTAACATCATACTTATAAATGCGTTCACGTTTGGTAAGTGCATCCTGCGTGTAGTAGATAGCACCATCAGAATAGAAAACATCAGAAATTGCCTTGCGTACAAGTTCCTTTTCTTCAGTACCGTCAAGGCGAACCCTGAACAACGCATTTTTATTAAGTGCGTTGGAGAAATAAATCCAATCCTTTGTAACCTGCACAAAGTTTGCCGAGTTATTTTTTGAAACTTGCAAAGTCTGTGTGCCGTCAAGGGAGGTTTTCATTAAAACGCCGTTTTTAAGAAGATCGCTGTAATAGAACCAGCCATCATAATAGTTAAGGTTTGCACAAACGGAATTTACTAACTTTGTTGCTTCACTACCATCAGGACGTGCCTTATATAACGCGCTTCCGTTTTCCTTATCAATATAATAAATCCAGTTACCGATAAGTTCAACAGATGCGTGATTTCTTGCTTCATAGCTATCAGGAAGTTTTTTCTCAAAAGGCTCGTAAGCATCGGCTTCAAGCACTTGTAAATCAAAGAGCTCAGTAAGGATAAGCGGATCATAATTAGTCATTCTTGTATACATAATGTCTTTTGAGAAGCTCTTATATCTTTCAACTCCGCCCATGCGCACTTCAACGTGAATATGGGTATCGCCTACAGGATTACCTGCACCACCGCCAACACCAAGTTTATCGCCTATTTTTACTTCGCCCGAACCCATAAAAATTTCAGTTGCAGGCGAAACATCTGCACCGTGAAGTATAATTACGGATATATCAAATTCTGCATTATAAATGACTATCATGTTGTAGTCATCTTCCTGCGTAGCATAGGTTATCGTGCCGTTTACAGGTGAATAGAAAGACTGTCCTTCAAGAATCGCAAAGTCAGTACCGGTATGATAATAGCCTTCAAGAATACCGCCCGTTACTGAATATTTTGACAAAAATCCCTGAATAATACAGCCGAACTCGCTGTTATAATATGAGGTTTTACTGCTTTTAAATAAGTTGGATGCAAGTTTTACTGCACGTTCATCTTCTAAGCTTGGGTTTTCTTTATTATAAAGAAGTTCATCATCATACTGCCCCGGATTGCTGTGGCCGTAAATTACACCGGGCAGATAATCAAAATGTGCCTTTTCTTTTACAACGCCGTCAACATCAGTTGAAACAACGGTAATATTTCTGCCGTCAGTACCGCGGATTACACCGTCAGATGCTATCTGAGACCAGCCTTGGTGAATTGCATTAAAGCCGTTTTCAAGCTCTTCGGGTTTTTCACCGTCAGCATAATCTTTATAAAAATAGATGCCCTTTGTTTGGCTGAAAAATTTTACGTCGCCCTGATTATAAGGTGCTTCACTATTACCGCAAAGAAGCATGCCTTCGTTATATTGAATATCATATACCGCGTATACCTTATCAAAATCATAGGGATCTGCCGTTGGGCTTGGGCTTGACTGTGGTTCTTGGAATCTATCCTTTGGTAATAAACTTACCGTAGTAATAATTACCGCAGCAAGAATCACAAGGACTATTATTGAAGGTAATGCGCTTTTTAAAGATTTAAGCATATAAAAAACTCCCGTAATTTTTTGCATATATATTTATTATATAACATTTTGCTTTTTTTTACAATAGCAAAATAAAAAAACATCTTTTACGCATATACATTTTATTGCATTTTGCCCGATAGTGGTATATAATATTTAAAAAGCCTTGAAAGGAGCATTTTATGAGCAATAAAATTTACGATAAGAATTTACAAACAAATGAAACCGCATCAGAAAACACCGTTACGTGGTATAATCTTCCTGATGAAAACATTGATATTTACGGTGTATCTCCTGAAAAAGATGGCATACTTTCACGAAGAATGCCGCTTGAAACAGCAAAGGAAATCAGTCAAGGCATTTTTTGGATGTGCGGTTACGGTGCAGGCGGCAGAATTTTATTTGCAACCGATTCCCCCTTTATTGCATTAAAGGTTGAGTATGCTAACGGTACCGTCCCTACAGTATGTAACTATTGTTTTTCTTATGGCTTTGATTTATATAAATTTGAAAACGGCAAAGACGTTTTTGTTGGCGCATACAGACCTGTTGCAGACTTTGATAAGCATAATGCCGAATATAAAGTAAATACCCATAATAACGGCAAATTGACATATTACACCATAAACTTCCCCCATTTTTCAGAGGTTAAAAACTTATCAATAGGCATTGAAAAGGGACACACCTTGCAAAAAGGCAAAAAGTATTTTAATTCTTTGCCCGTAGTATTTTACGGTTCATCAATTACCCACGGTGCCGCGGCAGGTCGCCCCGGAAATACTTATGAAAACTTCATTTCGCAAAAGTATAATCTTGACTATATAAACTTAGGTTTTGCAGGGCAGGCAAAGGGTGAAAAGGAAATGGCAGAATATATTTCAACCTTAAAAATGTGTGCTTTTGTATGCGATTATGACCATAACGCCCCCGATGCACAGCATTTAAAGGATACCCACTATCCTTTTTATGAGATTATAAGAAAAGCGCACCCCGATATCCCTTATATTATGATTTCAAAGCCTGATTTTTACCCCAACAACGCCTACAATGCCAAGCGCAGGGCGGTTATAGAAGAAAGCTATAATAAAGCCATTGCATCAGGCGATAAAAACGTATATTTTATTGATGGCGAAACTCTTTTTGAAGGCGATTTTTATGAATCATGCACATCTGACGGTTGCCACCCCAACGATCTTGGGTTCTTCCGCATGGCAGAAAAAATCGGAAAAGTTATAGCAAAAGTACTTAACATCGAAAGGACTTAATATAATGAAAATCTCAGGTTTATCAACTCCTGCGCTTATTTTAGACGCAAATGTTTTTAAAGAAAATTCAGAAGCAATGAAAACACTTCTTTTAAACAGCACACTTAAATTGCGCCCTCATTATAAATCGCACAAATGCGCATCCATTGCAAAATGGCAGATTGAGCAGGGTGCAATCGGCATGACTTGCGCAAAATTAAGCGAAGCGGAAGATTTATGTGATGCAGGTATTGAGGATATTTTAATTGCCAACCAGATAGTTGCACCGGAAAAAGTAAGAAGAGTTGCAGATTTAGCCAATAATTGCCATCTTACAATCTGCGTTGATAACATTGAAAACATAAACGCATTATCTATAGCCGCAAAAAACAGCGGTTCAACTATTTACTGTTTAGTTGAATATGATATCGGCATGGAAAGATGCGGTGTTACTAAAAAAGAAGAAGTTTTAACTCTTGCAAAACACATTTTAAGTTGCGATAACCTTGTTTTTGATGGGTTGCAGGCATATGCAGGTCATATCTCCCATGTTGAAGATATCTCTTTGCGCAAAGAAATGACTGCTGAAAATTATAAAAAGCTAAAGGAACTTCTTTTATTTTTAGAAGAAAACAACGTTACGGTTAAAACCGTTTCAGGCGGAAGTACAGGTACCGCAGAAATTAAAGCTATTGAAGGCTTATATACCGAACTTCAAGCAGGCAGTTATCTTTTTATGGATTCCACCTACCGTAATTTATCATTGCCCTTTAAAAATTCACTTTTTATCCTTTCTTCAGTTGTAAGCTGTCGAGATGGTCTTACCGTTGTTGATGCAGGCGTAAAAACTTGCGGCATTGATCAAGGCATGCCCATTCCCGCAGATGGCACAGTTGGAGAAATTGTTGCAAGTGAAGAACATTTCCAGCTTCATAATTACTCTGAACACGTTAAAACAGGCGATAAAATCCGTCTTGTGCCGGGCCATTGTTGCTCAACGGTAAACCTTCACGATAAAATTTATCTTATCGAGGGCGATAAGGTTATTGCACGTATCCCCGTAACCGCAAGAGGAATCGGAAGATAAAATTTATTTTTTAATGAGGTTTTTATGTTTCTTTTTAGTAAAACGTTCCGCTCTTTACTACTTACCATTATTCTTGGTGTTGTAATTTTCTTTGCAGGTAACTGGTAATTTAATACTTACCGTCCTATGCAGG
>JAZOMK010000383.1:0-6560 GCA_045653985.1 Clostridia bacterium
CAAATTCACCGTAGCAGTTATCAACAAAGATAACGGCATCCTTATTTTCCGCTTTGATTATCTTTGCGGCTTCCTGAATTTCCTTTATTAAAAGGCTGGGCCTATCCTGATAACCGCGGGAGCGCTGAAGCATTATTAAATCATAATTTTTTGCGATTTCCTTTAAGCCGTCAAAATCAAGTTTTTTGTTTTTTAAAGGAAGTTCATCATAAGTTGCGCCCATATCAATTAACGAGCCTTCGATATTTTCTTTATGCCCGATTATGCCCTCTAAGGTATCGTAGGGTGCGCCTGATGCTGAAAGTATGCGTGTGCCTTTTCTTACTAAACCT
This sequence comes from Clostridia bacterium, assembly GCA_045653985.1. Taxonomy (GTDB): domain Bacteria; phylum Bacillota; class Clostridia; order Christensenellales; family QALW01; genus UMGS1322. The sequence goes on from JAZOMK010000383.1 coordinate 333, forward strand.
TGTAAGGCAAGTGCAAGGGCATGGGTGCCTGATGCGATTTGCGGTCTTACAAGTGCGCTTTCTGCTTTAAAAATACGTGCAAAAAGTGATGCAAGTTTATCCCTGCCAACGTCATCATAACCATAACCAAAGGTAGGGGCAAAGTGTGAAGGCTGGATTCTTTCTTCACGAAAACAATCTAAAACCCAAAGCTGGTTGTTTTCTTGTATCTTTTCGATTTTTTTAAATTGATCTTGTAAAAGAATTTCAATTTCCTCTGCTCTTTTTACAAGATGCTGGGGAATACCGTAATTGGTGGTTAAAATATTCATGTTTCAATTTCCTTTAAAATAGTATCAATATTTTCATTTAACGTGCCGTTAAGCCATGTGGCTTCCTCGCCGCGCATCCACGTTAATTGGCGCTTGGCGTATCTACGGCTTTCTTGCTTAATTTTTTCAACGGCATCATCTAAAGTGCAATCATCCTTAAAATAGTCAATCAACTGCCTGCAACCTATAGCTTTAAATGCCTGATGGTCGTCATTTATGCCTTTTTTAAAGACGTTTTCGACTTCTTTTAACATACCGTTTTCAAGCATGATATCAACACGTTTATTGATTTTTTTATACAAAATTTCTCTTTCGGGAGAGATGCAGAAAAGTTTAAAATCAAATTCAGTATCTTTTTCCCTTTCCTTTTGCGTATCTTTGGGAAGCTCTCCCGTTAAAGCAAAAACTTCAAGTGAGCGGATAATGCGCTTCCTGTCATTTGCCTTAATATTGGTTTGGGGATTTATTTCCGTAAGTCGGCTGAATAATTCTTCCGTTGATTTTTCTTCAAGACCTTTGCGCACATCGCCCGTATCTTCAGGCATAAAATCAGGCTTATATATCAGCCAATGGAAATACATACCTGTTCCGCCAACGATAATAGGCTGTTTTTTGCGCGAGATAATATCGCGGATTTTATTTAATGCCATGTTTCTGTAATCAAGGGCGGTAAAACGGTCGGTAAATTCAAGAAAACCCATTAAATGGTGGGGGATATTTTCTTTTTCTTCCTCCGTTGGCTGGGCAGAACATATGGGAATATCCTTATAAATCTGCATTGAATCGCAGGAAATAATTTCACCGTTTAATTTTTTTGCAAGCTCAACGCCTAAAGCAGTTTTGCCTGATGCGGTAGGTCCTGCTATAACTATTACCTTCATTGTATCCTCTTAAAACGGACTTCAAGCTCGTGCTTGGTAAGCCTTATTAAAATTGGTCTGCCATGGGGGCAGGAAAGGGGGATGCCTTCTGCTTTGATAAGCGTAAGCAGTTTTTTTATTTCAGCATCAGTTAATTTATCTCCGCCCTTAACTGCACTTTTGCAAGCCATTTGCATAAGCTTTGAACGTTTAAGTTCGTTGGTCTTTAAAATTTTAAAGTTTTCATTGCTTAATGAAGTTAAAAACTTTTCGGCATTGATTTCACTTAAAACAGTAGGCACAGCTTTAACCGCCAATGAGCCAAAGCCCATATCGTCAATTTCAAAGCCTATTTCAGTAAGCTTGGGCATCAGTTCATCAATAACTGCGCTTTCTGTAGGTGAAAGCTTAACGATTTCGGGGAAAAGCAGTAATTGGCTTTCGCTACCCGTTTCAGTTGATGCGTAAAGACGTTCAAACAACAATCTTTCATGGGCGGCGTGCTGGTCGATAAGGTAAGCATCATCGCCTGATTCAACCACCACGTAAGTATCAAACAATACACCTGCGATTTTATATGAAACCTCTTCTTCCATTTCAAAGGCGGTCTGTTCAACCTCAATGGGCATGGTAGTTTGGATTTCTGCGGGTATAGGTTCTGCCTCTTCCTCATCAAAAATAGGTTCAACTTTGGGGACGAAGGCTGATGGTTTATCCTGCACTATCAAAGGTGCTGTTTTTTTAATTTCAAAAATAGGCGCAATGGGTGTTTTATCAATTACGATAGGCTCTATTGGCTGAAAGGCTTTTTGCGGGTTTACACTTTCAACTTCAAAAACCTTTGTTTCAAACTTTTTCTCTTCCTGCTTAAAAAGGTTGGGAATCTCTTGATTTTTTTCTAAAACCTTTGAGATAATTTCAAATACAGTTGCATAAACGGGCAAGCCGTCCTGAAAACGAACTTCCTGCTTTGTAGGATGAACGTTTACGTCAACTAACGTGCCGTCAAGCTGCATTTCAAGAACGAAAAATGGGAACTTGCCAATATTAAGCCTGCCCTGATAGCCGTCCTGCACCGCTGAAGAAATAAGCTCGTTTTTAATGCTTCTGCCGTTTATGAAAAGAATCTGGCGACTTTTGTTATTTCTTTGAATTTCGCGCTTGCCGATATAGCCTTTTAAGGTTATGCCGTTTTTGCTTTCATTTACTTCAATCATATTTGAAGAAACTTCGTTGCCGAAAATTGCGCGAATGGATGATAAAAGATTATTATCACCGGGCGTCCTTAAAACAGTTTTGCCCTCTGAAATAAATCTTAAAGCGATTTCGGGGTGGGAAAGGGCAAGGCGGTTTACGGCCTCTTGTATATAAGAAGCCTCTTGTGATGGCTTTTTAAGGAATTTTCTTCTTGCGGGAGTATTAAAAAACAAATCGGCAACGGAGATTGAAGTACCTTCTGCACAACCGCAGGGGAAGAAGCGGTCGATAACACCGCCCGTTAAATCAATTTGCGTACCTTCATCGGCATTTTTTGTGCGCGTTTGAAGTGATATTTTAGAAACAGCCGCAACTGAAGCCAAAGCTTCACCACGGAAGCCCAACGTTAAAATATCATTTAAATCTTCCGCTACTGAAATTTTGCTTGTTGCGTGGCGCAAGAAAGCATTTTTAACGTCTTCCTCAGCCATACCGCAACCATTGTCGGTAATACGGATAAGGTCAATGCCGCCGCCTTTGATTTCAATAATGACGTTGGTTGCGCCTGCGTCAATACTGTTTTCAACAAGCTCTTTAACTATTGAGGAGGGGCGCTCAACAACCTCGCCTGCGGCAATTTTGTTGGCAACGGAAGAATCAAGAAGTTTTATTTTCATATTTCGCGTTTCGCCTTTTCTCTTAATTCACATAAAATATTTATTGCTTCAATGGGGGTAAGGGTATTGATGTCAACTGCAATAAGTTCATCAATTATTTTTTCCATATTGCTTGATGCAAACAACGTTGTCTGCTGTGCGTTTACGGGGTTTGTTGTACGTGTGATGTCTGCCTTTTCAAGGTCAGATAATATAGCCTTTGCACGTGTAAGCACGGGCTTAGGTACACCTGCTAAATTGGCAACGGCAATACCAAAACTTTTATCTGCACTGCCACGAACGATTTTTCGTAAGAAAATAACATCGTCGCCATATTCCTTTGCGGTAATTGAATAATTTTTTACACCATCCAAAGTGCCTTCAAGCTCACTTAATTCGTGATAGTGGGTTGCAAAAAGAGTTTTTGCACCGATGTTTTTCTTGTTGGCGATATATTCAGTAACAGCCCATGCAATGGAAAGTCCGTCAAAGGTTGAAGTACCTCTGCCGATTTCGTCTAAAATAATTAAACTATCCTTTGTGGCGTTTTTAAGGATGCTTGCAACTTCAGTCATTTCCATCATAAAGGTACTTTGCCCTGCGGAAAGGTCATCAGAAGCACCAACACGGGTGAAAAGCCTATCACAAAGAGAAATGTTTGCACTTTTACATGGTACAAAACATCCTAAATGAGCCATAAGTGTGATGATTGCTATCTGGCGCATATAGGTTGATTTACCTGCCATGTTAGGACCGGTTATAATCATAAAACGATTTTCGGCAGTATCAAGATAAGCATCGTTTGGTACGAAAGGTGATTGACTTTGCATTGCTTCAACAACGGGATGTCTGCCACCTTCAACGGTTAAAACGCCCTCGGTGTTAATTTGCGGTCTTGAATAATCGTTTTCAGAGGAAAGAAGTGCAAAGGATAAGATTACGTCAGTAACAGAAATTGCGTTGGCGGTCTTTCTTATCCTGAAAAGTGCTTCCATAAGCTTCTGGCGGATAGCCTCAAAAATTGCACCTTCAAGGCGAAGTGCTTTTTCTTCACTACCGGTAATAAGTGATTCCATTTCCTTTAATTCATCGGTAGTGTATCTTTCAGCATTGGCAAGAGTTTGCCTTCTTATATATGTGAAAGGAACTTTATCTTTAAAGCTGTTTGTAACTTCGATAAAATAGCCAAAAACGCGGTTGTATTTTATTCTTAAAGTTTTAATGCCCGTTTCTTCTCTTTCTTTGGCTTCTAATTGGGCAATCCAGCTTTGTCCGTTTTTAACGGCATCGCGGTATTTATCAAGCTCTTCATTATAGCCTGCCCTGATAACGCCACCGTCTTTTATGGAATCAGATGGGGTTTCGGCAATAGCGTCGTTTAAAAGAGTATAAATATCGTCTAATGTATCAATATCGTTATATGAAAGCTGTAAAAGTTCGCTTTTTGCGCTTTCAAGAAGATTTTTTATGTTTGGCAGATTTTTAAATGCCCTGCGCATAAATACGGTTTCACGGGGGGAGATAGTGCCGTAAGCAACGCGGGTGCAGATTCTTTCAATATCGCAAATATCTTCAAGGGCAATGCTTAAATCTTCACGCAATGCAAAGTTATTTGCAAGCTCCTCAACGGAATCAAGACGTTTTTCAATATCTTCTTTATTTCTTAACGGTCTTTCAAGCCAGGTGTTAAGCTTGCGTCCGCCCATGGGAGTTTTTGTTTTATCAAGTAGCCATAAAAGGGTGCCTCTGTGGCCATGGTCGCCAAGGGAATGGAAAAGTTCAAGATTTTTTACTGCGGAGGAATCAAGAATAAGAAAATCATCACGTTCAATGAACAGAATATTGTTCATATGTACCAATGAATTTTTCTGTGTAATTGTAAGATATTCCCACAAAGCCGCGGCACTTATTATGGGTACTTTTTTATTAAGCTTTTCGGCTGAAGAAAAACGTGAATAGAATTTTTTTACGATTGTCTGGTCGTTAAAAATTTCATCAGCACAATAAAGAGGGCGGAACTGCTTTAAAATGTATTGGGGAATAGTTTTTGATGCTTCAAGAAAAGCAGCGTTTACAATAATTTCGTTGGGGTTAATTTCAAGGATTCTGTCAGTTACCTTTGAAAGGCCGGGTTCGTAAGATTCAAGGGTTATGTTAAATTCACCTGTTGAAACGTCAGCCCATGCAAGAGAACATTTGTTCTTTTCAAGTGCGATTGACAAAAGAAAGTTATTGTGCTTGTTTTCGAGCATATCGTCTTCAATAATAGTGCCCGGCGTAACAACACGCACAACATCCCTTTCCACAAGACCTTTTGATTCTTTAGGATCGGTAAGCTGTTCAACAATAGCAACTTTGTAGTTTTTTTCAAGAAGCTTGTTTATGTAGGTGTTTACGCTGTGGTGAGGTACACCGCACATGGGTGCGCGCTCAGAAAGACCGCAATCCCTGCCCGTTAAAGCAAGCGAAAGCTCCTTTGATGCGATTTTTGCATCATCAAAGAACATTTCATAAAAGTCGCCAAGACGATAAAATACAAGGCAATCCTTATACTTTTCTTTTAATTCAACGTATCTTTGCATCATCGGTGAAAGGGACATTTATTATTCCTCCGTCTCTCCCATTAAGGTGTTGAGTTTAACTTTAGTTATTTTTACGTTTACGGTTTTATTGATTAAATCAGGTGAGCCTGAGAAAGTAACCATTCTGCCATGCTCGGTTCTGCCTGAAATCATATTTTCATCGCGCTTTGAAACGCCTTCAACAAGAACGGGATAGGTTTTATCAAGATATAACGAGTTTGCTTTTATTGAACATTCTTCGCTTATTTTTATAAGCCTTGCCATGCGCTCTTTGTTCTTTTCTTCTGATACCTGTCCTTCCATTTTTGAAGCAGGAGTGCCGATACGGGGCGAATAGATAAAAGTAAAAGCGGAATTAAAGCAAACTTTTTCATATAAATCGCAGGTGTCGTTAAAGTCATCATCCGTTTCGGTGGGGAAGCCTACGATGATATCTGTTGAAATTGCAATGTCCGGCATTTTTTTGCGCAACTTTTCAACAAGGGTAAGATAATCTTCGCGGGTGTACTTGCGGTTCATTAAATTTAAAATTCTGTTTGAGCCTGATTGTACGGGCAAGTGAATGTATTTGCAAACTTTTTCACATTCAGCCATTGCGTCGATAAGGTCATCTGAAAGGTCT
>JAZOMK010000384.1:0-4183 GCA_045653985.1 Clostridia bacterium
CAGAACAAGCAATAAAAAATCTTAAAAATAATATGTAGCAAAAAAATCCTTCTTTGTATATTATACAAAAGGAGGATTTTTTTATGAGAAGAATATTTTTTAGGTTTAATTTGCTGGGGCTTATTTGTATTTTAGCAGGACTTACGTTTATTATTTTTAATATACCATTATATATGTGGCTAATTTTATTAGGTGTTTGTTTAATTGCCACGGGAATTTTTTTGTGTAAATAAAATGGGAGAGAAATTTGTATGAAAATTATATGTATTAAACTGCCTAAAATATTTAAAAATGTACTTGGAAAATTTATTATAGAAGATAATAAAAAAACTATTGAAAAAAATTAACTCAAGTGATATAATATTATTCAGAAATATACGGAGGTAATTAAAAATGTCTGAAAATAAAGAACTTGTTATAAGACCGGATGCTGGTGGCACTATTTCATATTCTGAAGATGTTATCGCCATTATATCAAGCCTTGCTGCAACAGAAATTCAAGGTGTTGCAGGCATGAGCGGAGACTTTAAGAGCGGTATCGGTGAGCTTTTAGGTCGCAAAGATTTAAGTAAGGGTATAAAGGCACACATCTCAAATGAAGAGGTTGTTATTGATATTAATATTATTGTTGTTCACGGTGCAATTATTCCTGATGTTGCTGTTGGAATTCAAAAAAGCGTTAAACGCGCAGTTGAAGGCATGACTGGGCTCAAGGTTATGGGCGTAAACGTTTTTGTTCAGGGTGTTCAACTTAGTAATAATAAAAAATAAGGTGGTATAAAAATGAAGATCGGTGAAAGAATTTTGCTCATTTTTATGTCAATCGTTTTCTTTTTTCTTGTTGCTTGCGTAGGGGCATGTTTGTGGAGTGATAAAGTCCTTGCGTACGCACTTTATTTTGTTGATATTTCTGTTTATGTTAAAATTGCTATTACAGCAGCATTGCTTATATTGCTTGTTTTATCAATCAGAAGTATATTTGTTTCAACTGGTAAAGGAAAAGAAAATTCTGCTCTTGCTGCAAGTACGAACGAAGGTGGAATTTACATAAATCTTGATACCATAAATAATTTAGCCGAAAAGGCTGTAAAGAAAATTGCTGATGTTCGTGATATGAAAGTCAGAACGGTAATGACAAAAGAAGGCGCTGCTATCGGTATTAAGGTATCACTTTCTCATGAATGTGTTATTCCTGAAGTTTCCGCAACCGTTCAGCAGATTGTAAAAACAGATATCGAATCATTATGTGGTATTGCAGTTAAGAAAATCAATATTCAAGTTGATAATTCATTACAAACTCAAAAAGCGAAATGATGAAAGAGCGGGAGTTTCTCGCTCTTTTGTAAATATTTTTGGAGGACAAAATGTCAAAGAATAATAATCAAAGAAGCCGTGCCAGAGAAATTGCATTTAAGCTTTTGTTTGAAGATATGTTTGGTACAAGCACAGCGGCAGATATGTTTGGTCTTCTTTTTGAAGAAGAAGTTAATTGGAAGGAAATTTCAGCTGAAAACGTTGAATATATTGAGTGGATAAGAACCAATACAAAGGAAAATCAGGAAGAAATTGATAAGATAATCGCTTCATTTGCAAAAGGTTGGACCATTGAACGTATGAGTAGAGTTGATGTTTCGATTCTCAGATTAGCTATTTGTGAAATAATTTATCGTGAGGATGTAAATGCCGGTATTGCGATAAACGAGGCGGTAGAACTTGCCAAAAAATATTCATCAGATGAAGGCCCTGCTTTTGTAAATGGTATTTTGGGGGCATATGTTAGAAGCTTATGATTTTTTTAGGTATTGATACAAGCTGTTATACAACTTCTGTTGCGGCTGTTGATGAAAAAGGAAATCTTATTTCAAGTAAAAGACGCTTGCTTTCTGTTGCTGAAGGCGAAAGAGGTTTAAGACAAAGCGAAGCTTTTTTTAAACATATAAATAATTTTCCTGAACTTTACAAGGAACTTTTAAATGATGTTGATCCTAAAGAAATTGCGGCTGTTTGTGTAAGTACACAACCACGTGGAATCAGTAGTTCATATATGCCTGTATTTTTTGCAGGAAGAAGATTGGCAGAAAGTATTGCAATGAGCTTGAACATTCCTCTTTTTGCTACTGATCATCAGCAAGGGCACATTCAGGCAGCACTTTATGGTATCGAAATGCCTACGGATAAATTCTGTGCCGTACATCTCTCAGGAGGTACTACAGAAGTTTTACTTATAAATCAGACGGAGACAGAATATAAAGCAAAGATTATTGCCGCAACAAAAGATATAAATGCAGGTCAGCTTATTGATAGGCTTGGCGTAAAAATGGATATGGGTTTTCCTGCCGGTAAAGAAGTTGACAAGCGTGCATGCTTATTTAAAGGAACTAAGATTTTATTGCCAATAAGCGCATCATACGATGCTTGTAACTTTTCAGGAACTGAGGCTGCGGCAATTCGAGAGTATGAAAATGGCACAGATGTTGATGCTGTTTGCGAAGGTGTTATGTCGGCTATTGCACGTACACTTGCCAAAATGGTTGGTGGCGCGGCTTATTATGCTGGCATCAGTGATGTACTTATGGCTGGTGGTGTTTCATCAAGTGAGTATTTAAGAAAGTATTTACCTGCTTATATTGAAAAGCGAGGTATGCATGTTAATCTTAAATTCTCATTTGCTGAGTTAAGTTCTGATAACGCGGTTGGCGTTGCTTTATTAGGTAGAAAAAAATTTATGGCAAGAGGTTAAAAAATGATACTTGATGGAAAAGTTTTAGCTAAAAAAATAAAAGATGATTTAAAAAATATTATAATTGAATCTGGCAAGAAGGTTGCGCTTGCTGTTGTGCTTGTTGGTGAAGATCCTGCAAGTTGTATTTATGTTAGAAATAAGACAAACGATTGTAAAGAAGTTGGAATTGAATCACTTGAATATAAACTTCCTGCAACAACTACGCAGGAAGAACTTATGACATTGATTGATAAGCTTAATAAAGATGATAATGTGCATGGTATTCTTGTACAGTTTCCGCTTCCCAAAGGCCTTGATGAGGCAGAGGTTGTAAGAGCCATTTCACCCGAAAAAGACGTTGATGGCTTTTCCAAAATCAATATTGGTGGCGTGCTGATGAATGATAAAGATTGTTTTGTTTCCTGTACACCTGCCGGTGCGCTTGAACTTATTAAATCAAGTGGAATTGAAATTACAGGTAAAAATGCAGTTGTAATAGGTAGAAGCAATAATGTTGGTAAACCAATGGCTTTACTTTTATTAAATGAAGGCGCAACTGTTACGGTTTGTCATTCAAAAACACAAAATTTAGCTCAGATTACAAAAAATGCTGATATACTTGTTTGTGCGGTTGGAAAAGCACATATGATTAAAGAAGATATGGTTAAGGATGGTGCGGTTGTAATTGATATTGGAATCAGCCGTATTGATGGTAAGCAGGTTGGCGATGTTGACTTTGAAAATGTTTTAAAAAAAGCTTTTGCAGTTACGCCTAATCCTGGTGGAACTGGACCGATGACACGTGCTATGCTTATGTATAATACAGTAAAAGCAGCAGGATTATTATGAGTTCAAATAAAGTTTTAAGTGTTTCAGAATTGAATAGTAATGTTAAATTACTGTTGAGGGACGATCCTTATCTTGGAGAAGTTACTGTTCAGGGTGAAATATCAGGATATAAAAAACATTCCTCAGGGCATATTTATTTTACACTTAAAGATGAAAGCGCAGCGGTAAGGTGCGCTTTTTTTAAACCATATTCATTGTATGCTGGAAATGATTTAAAAGATGGTGTTAGTGTTAAAGTAAAGGCTTGGCCTACGCTGTATGAGCGTGATGGACAGTTTCAATTAAACGTATTTCATGTAACGAATATTGGAAAGGGTGATTTGTATCATCAGTTTGAACTTCTTAAGAAAAAGTTTTTTGAAGAAGGTTTGTTTGATGCTGCAAATAAAAAAAAGATTCCTCAATATACACGTAAAATTGGTGTTGGTACATCGCCTACAGGTGCAGTTTTTAGCGATATTTTAAATGTTTCAACGCGAAGATGCCCGTATATTCAAATTGTTCTCGCTCCTGTTATCGTCCAAGGCGAAGTTGCACCACGTTCAATTTGTGCAGGTATAAATGCTCTTGATTCGATACACGATATTGATGTAATAATTGTTGGCAGAGGCG
>JAZOMK010000385.1:0-4026 GCA_045653985.1 Clostridia bacterium
ATAATCAAAAAAGAGGTTATAGGTAATAGTGTTGAATATGAAGTTGAGGTGCTTGAAAGATATAAAGGTGAGGCTGTTAAGGAGAATATTTTCATAAAAACGAAAAATAATGAAGGAGATAAGCGTTTTAAAGAAAACGAAGAATATTATTTCATCGTTGAAAGGCGCAAAAGCGTTTATTTTGAACACGATACCTATATATATTCAGGTGCAGATTTGTATTTCCCTGTTGAAAATATAAAAGAAAGTACTGCATATCACGTCCCTTTAACGAAACATTCCGATATACCCGAGGATTTTGATGAAAAAATTTTTGTGGAGTATATCAAAAAGGTAATAAATACTCGCAATGGTGAAAATAGGCTTTTTTACGGTGTGGATTATACTAAATCAACAGACCTTAAAACTATTATCGCTGAGGCTGATTGCGTTATTAAAGTAAAGGTTGTTGGTTTAGATGTAGAGGTAGAGACAGGCAGCTATAACATATACCTTTGCGAAGTAACTGATGTATTAAAGGGGGATATTAAAGAAGAAAAAGTAACGATATTGATACCCAAAAAAATTGCAAAAATGGGCGAAGAATATTTCTTTGCGTTAGATGCGAGGGATGGTTCACCACATTATCTTTTCTCTTCAAAAAACAGCGCACTTGATATAAAGCAATACGATGAAATTAAGGGATATATAAAATAATAAAAAATGATGGCAAGAAAATTGCCATCATTTTTTTATTGTGCTGTGTTTTTATTTTGTGCCGAAAAGTCTGTCGCCTGCATCGCCTAAGCCGGGAAGAATGTAGCCGTTTTCATTAAGGCATCTGTCTAATGTGGAAACGAAAATTTGTACGTCAGGATGTTCTTCAGCGACACGTGTTACACCTTCAGGTGAACCGATAACCGCCATAAACTTAATATCCTTGCAACCACGTGCTTTAAGGCGCTTAATAGCATCGCAAGCACTGCCGCCTGTAGCAAGCATGGGGTCAACTATTAAAACAAGCTTTTCTTCAATACCTACGGGAAGCTTGCAGTAATATTCCTGAGGTTCTAAAGTTTCCTCATCACGGTAAAGACCGATATGACCAACGCGGGCAGAGGGGAAAAGTACGTGGATGCCGTTTACCATACCTAAACCTGCGCGGAGGATAGGTACGATAACTATTGCGTTATCTTTAATAACGTGCTGTGTGCAAACTTCAAGGGGAGTTTTAACTTCCTTTTCAACTGTGGGTACGCCATCTTTAAGACATTCAAAAGTCATTAATGTGGTTATTTCTTCAACAAGCTCACGAAACTCTTTCATGCTTGTTTTTTCATCCCTCAAAATAGCAATCTTGTGGTTGATAAGGGGATGGTTAAATATTGTTACATTATCATAGTTTTTCATAAAAGACCTCGTTTTATTTATTTGTGTTTTTCTACTTTTGAAAGAATCCAGTTTGTTAAGATGCCGATAATAAGTGCAGTTGCGATTGATGTAACGGTGATAACTTTTGCAACTGAACCGTCAGCAGCAAGAGCATAGGGGATCTGAAGTGAAAGACCTCCGATACCTGAAATAAGTATTGAAGAAACAATAAATAAGTTTTTGCTGTCATTTAAGTCAAGTTCTTTGAACATTTTAAGACCTGAAACGGCAATGAAACCGTAAAGTGTAAGGCAAACACCGCCCATTACGCATGAGGGGATAGTCTGTAATAAAAGCATTACGGGTTTAATAAATGAAAGGGCAATGCACATAAATGCGGTAGTTGTAATTGTGATGATGGATGCGTTCTTGGTAATTGCAACACAGCCAACGGATTCGCCATAAGTGGTGTTGGGGCATACGCCAAATGCAGTACCTGCGATTGAACCAACGCCATCGCCTAAAAGAGTTCTTTTAAGACCGGGTTCTTTAATAAGGTCGCGGTCAATGATTGATGAAAGGTTCTTGTGGTCAGCAATATGCTCAGCAAAAACAACAAGTGCAACGGGAAGGAAAGCGATGATAACTTCAACGATTCCGCCTGCGTTAAGAAGTGTGGGAGCTGTGCCAGCAGGCAATGCTTCTGCTTCCACCAACTTTGTTACTGCATCGTTGATTTCAACTGACATTGTTCCGTTTGCAAGTTCCTTAACGCCTTCGATTGCGGCAATGCGGGGGTAGTCAATAATAGATGTAAGACTAAAGTTTTCAAAGTTATCAATAAGGGGCTGGAAGTTGATAATTTTAAGATAATCAATTTCAGCAACCATGCCGATAATTGTAAATACTGTTGCGGTAAGATAACCTGCACCGATACCTATAATAAAGGGGATAAGGCGGGGCATCTGGTACTTCTTTTGTGTTGAACAAATTACGATTACAAAGAAAGCAATAAGACCACAAAGGAGAGCTAAAAGGTTATATCCGCCATAAATTGCTGATGAATCTGCCGTTACAAGACTGCTCATTGCGCTACCTGCAAGTGAAAGACCGATAAGTGCAACTGTAGGGCCGATAATAACGGGAGGCATAAGCTTGTTTACCCAATCAGTACCAACAAAGTGGATGATGGTTGCAAGGATTACGTAAACAAGACCTGCAACTACTGAACCTAAAACGATACCGCAGTAACCATAAGTAACTGCAACCATTAAAGAGGAAAGGAAGGCGAAAGAGCTTCCTAAGAAAACAGGACTCTTGAATTTTGTAAATAACTGATAAACTAATGTGCCGACACCTGCACCCAATATTGCGGCAGGGATTTGCATCGGCATTTTTATGATAGTGGGAACTGCGATTGTTGCGGCAAGGATAGCAAGCAACTGTTGCAGCGCAAGCAGGATGAGGTGCTTAAAAATTGGTTTGTCTTCAATGTCATAGACAAGTTTCTTTTCCATAAAGATCCTCCAAACGTAAAAATTATTTGTGAGTTACTCACTTCTTTTATTTTACTATATTTGCGCTTTAATTTCAAGACTAAAAAATAAGTTTTTGACGATTTTTGTAAAAGGAAAAATCCCCCCCGTGAATTGATATTGCACCTCCAAAAGTGTCTAACTTTTGGGGTGCATATCATTTTAAGACGGATTTTTTAAATTAAAGATATTTTATTTTACGATTTCATAGGGCCAATCAATAATGCCGCCAAACTCTTTTACGTTGGTGTAGCCAAGCTTTACAAGTTCTTCTGATGCGATTTTGCTTCTTCTGCCACTACGGCAATAAACAAGAATCAATTTGTTTTTGTCGGGCAACTCTTTTTCGGCACGTTCAGCAATTTCATATTCGGGGATGAGGATTGCGTTTTTTATATGACCTTCATCAAATTCCTCGGTGGTGCGGGCATCAATGATAATATAATCAGATTCAGTATCCATTATGCTTTTTGCTTCTTGCGGGGTAATTTGCTGATAGGTGTTTGTTTCATCCTGCGGTGTAGTTTTTACTTCTTCCTTTTGTGAACAGCCTGAAAAAGCTAAAAGCATTAACGTAAGGCAGATGATTTTTTTCATGGGGCTATCCTCCTTTGCTTTTTTACATTGTACCATATCCGCACTTTATTTTCAAGATAAAAAATCCCTCTGTCGATTTCTCGATAGAGGGATAAAAATTATTTTGTTTTAAGAACAACGTCGTGTGCGCCGCCTTCAACGATAGAAGTTGCGGAAACCAGTGTCAGCTTCGCATTCTTCTGGAGTTCGGGAATTGTGAGAGCGCCGCAGTTGCACATTGTAGAGCGAACCTTGCTCAGTGTGATGCCTACGTTATCCTTCAGAGGACCTGCATAGGGAACATAAGAGTCTACGCCTTCTTCGAAGGAGAGCTTTTTGTCACCGCCTAAATCGTATCTCTGCCAGTTTCTTGCACGATTGGAGCCTTCACCCCAATATTCTTTATAATAGGTACCGCCAATGCTAACTTTGTTGGTTGGGCTTTCGTCAAAACGAGCGAAGTAACGACCAAGCATTACAAAATCAGCACCCATAGCAAGTGCTAATGTTAAGTGATGGTCATAAACAATACCACCGTCTGAACCAACAGGAACATAAATACCGG
>JAZOMK010000386.1:0-3636 GCA_045653985.1 Clostridia bacterium
CAAGGCTTAAAGAAAACTTTGATTCCCGTTTTCTTTGATATGGACCCATATCATATGCCGGGCGAACTTCGTACACTTCAATCAATGAACGCATCTGACTTCACTTTCCATGAGGATATTACTGAAATTATCCGCAAGAAGGTTGCCGATGCAAAAGATGACAGAGGCGAAAGGGAAGTTAAAGGGCAATCACTTCGCGATAAGTATGCTGATAAAGTAAAGGTTGATAAGGTAGTTGATGCTACTGATTGCGACCGTGAGTTTGCAATAAACGTGCTTATCTCATGCTATGGCGATGTTGAAAAATCAAAAAAATATATTGCGGAAGACCCTGAATACAAACGCAATCATTGGGTTTGTGCTGAGTGCGGCGCAAATAATATTCATGAAAAATGTCATAATTGCGGTGTAACTAAAAAAGAATCCATTGAAGTTGCACGCGCAAGACAAAAAATGAAAGAGGACCAAGAAAAGCAAAGCGCCGAATATAAGCAGCAGCAAAAAGCACGCAGAAAAAAGAGAACATCAAAAATCATAACCATATCAATAATCGGTGCAGTTATATTAGCGGCAATCTTGTTGTTAAAGTGGCTTGCTTTCTTACCGGAAGACGACGCATCGGCAATCGCGGTCGGCGTTGGTGTGGTTGGTGCAATAATCGTAGCTATTATCCAGTTGTTTTCGGGTGGTGGATTCAATTTCTGGGTAACTGCGGTAATTGCGGTAATATTGGGCATAGTAATGATGCTAATATGTGCCTTGGCACGGTGGGTTTTCATCAAAAATGTTGATGATTTCTATACACCTGAACTTGTGCAGACTTATAGCGGCAGTTATTATACCGGCAATACCCACGGCGAGGGCAGTATCACAATTACTGAATGTACTGAAGACGGTAAGCTTACCGGCGTTTTTGAATTTACAGTTGAAAGCAACTATGGTAAATATAACTTAGGGGGCGAAATAATCCAAAAGAAAAATAACGGCTACGTTCAGTTAAAACTTCGTCCCGGTGAATGGATAATTCAGCCACCTGATTTTACAAAGTTAGAGGAAATGCTGATTGAGGTAAATGATAATTATACCTCCTTTGAATGTGATACGTATAACATGAGCTGGACACCCGGCTACATTGACGAAGGTAACGCTATTAACAATGCAAGCGACCTTAAAGCACTTAATGATTCAAGCGCAACTTATAGCTTAAAGTGCGATATTGACCTTTCAGGCGAAAATTGGACGCCCATTAAAAACTTTAGCGGTACGCTTATTGGCAACGGCTTTACCATTAAGAATCTTAACATTGAAAGCTCAGAATCAAACGTTGGCTTGTTTGCAAACTTAGAAGGTATTGTGCGCAACATTAACATTGAAAATGCTTCCGTTACAGTTTCAGGCCATCAGGAAAACGTAGGCATCCTTTGCGGTACATTGCAAGGCAAGGGTACTGTGCAAAACGTTACGGTAAGCGGTAACGTTATGGCTGAATCATGTAAAAACGTTGGCGGTGTTGCAGGCTTTGTTACAAAGGAAGAAAAACAATTTACAATTAACGTTATCGAAAACAAAGCAAACGTAACGGGCAATGAATGTGTAGGCGGTGTCTTTGGTAAATTCTTTAATGATGATAGCTGGGGCGAAGGTACGTCAATTTCAACCTTTACAAACAGCGGTGCTATTACAGGTAAAACAAGCGTCGGCGGTACTATGGGTGAATGTTTGATTACGAGAAAGCTTGTAATCAATAATTCAAAGAACACCGGCACAATTACGGGTGAAGTAAATGTTGGCGGTATCGTAGCCTTTTGTGAAGGCAATACGGAAAGTATTATAAACGGTTGTTCAAACCAATCAGCCATTACGGGCGAGGCTTACGTTGGCTGTATCGCAGGTAAGGCTAAGAATGTTACTATAAACTCCTGCACCAATAGCGGTTCAACCTTAACTGCAACAAAGTACGTTACTGTTGAAGGTGTAAAATACGCTTACGTAGGCGGCTTTGCGGGTAGCGCATTGGGCGCAAATGATTGCGTTAATGAAGTAACAATCGAATATACTGCAGGCGGTGCATACGTTGGCGGCGTTGTTGGCTACGTTGACCTGAATCAGGAAACCGTTGAAATGAAGAACCTTGAAAATAAAGCCAACATCAGCGGTAGTGATTCCGTTGGCGGCATTTTCGGTAAACTCTACAACAATTACGGCTGGTCAGGCGGAATGACAACGCTTACAGGCTTTGTAAACAGCGGCAAGGTTGTAGGTGGCGACAATGTTGGTGGTATGATAGGTGATTGTGTTGTAAATGCAAGCCTAACAATTACGGGTGCTGATAATACAGGCACTACTAACGGTGCGGTAAACGTTGGCGGCGTTGTAGGTTATGCAAAGGCATCAAACGGTAGTTACATCGGCAATTCTTCTTGCGTATCTGCAATTTCAGGCGAAGCATACGTTGGTTGCATTGCAGGCAAGGCTGAAAATATGGAGATAATTGCTTGTACCAATGCAGGCTCAAATTTAAGTGCTACAAGGTACGTTACTGTTGATGGCACAAAATATGCTTGTGTAGGCGGCTTTGCAGGTTATGCAATAGGTGCAAGTGATTGCGTAAACGAGGTTGGCATAAACTATACTGCAGGCGGTGCATACGTTGGCGGCATTATCGGCTATGTTGAAATGAATAAAGAAACTGTTGAAATTAAAAATCTTGAAAATAAAGCCGGCATCAGCGGTGCTGATTACGTTGGCGGTATTTTCGGTAAATTCTATAACAGTTATGGCTGGTCAGGCGGAACTACCCAGATTTCTGATAGCAAAAACAGCGGTAAAATTACAGGTAAATCCAATGTTGGCGGCTTGTTTGGTGAATGTAGAGCCTCTGAAAAGCTATATATTCTTGACCTTGAAAACAGCGCAACCGTTAGCGGCAGCAAAAACGTTGGCGGCATTGTAGGTTATTGCAAAGGCAGAAAGGACAGCTACATTCAGGATTCTACCACAACATCAGGTAAAATTTGCGGTAAGTCTGAAGATGTTACTATAAGGTAAAAAGATATGAGAGCAGAAAAAAATCTCTGCTCTCAGAGCACTGACAAACCCTTACAAACATAGCACCCTGCAAAAATTTTTGTAGGGTGCTATTTCCGTCGTTGCATTTCACTTGCAAAATGCGGTCATTTACGTCTTTGTAAACTCCCTTTTTTGCAAGTTCAGCGCCTTGGCTTGCAAGGGTTTCTCGAACTCTGTCAGTCTGCTGACAAAGCCAGCAGACTGAGAGCAGAAAAAAATTTCTGCTCTTTTTTTATGTAATATGGATACAATGCTAACGTAAATGATGTTTTTGCTAACGGCAACTTTATATGAGTAGGGGTCGGTGTTGCCTATCGGCAATCCACCTCCCCTGACAAGGGTAGGCTCTCCGTAGGGAACGGCGTCCTCGACGTTCCAAAGGCGCGGCAACTTTATATTACTACCCCTCCGACACACTAACGTGTGCCACCTCCCCTGACAATGGGAGGCTTTGGGGACAGCTAAAAACAAACAACTCAAAAAGGCTCCATCTGAGAGGGAGCTGTTGAGCGAAGCGAAACTGAGGGAGAGAGGTTCATCCGCGCAATGGGATATTGCGCAATTTTA
>JAZOMK010000387.1:0-8276 GCA_045653985.1 Clostridia bacterium
GTGAAGCCCTGACCACCAACAAGGTTTGTGCTGATGCTGTGGTCTTTACCTGCAACAAGTAACATACCTGTTACACCACATAACGCACCTGAAATAATCATTGTACGGATAATAACTTTTTTAACGTTAATACCAACGTATCTAGCAGTGTTTTGGCTTTCCCCAACAACAGAAATTTCATAGCCTTGTTTGCTATAACGAAGATATATATACATAAGTATCATCATAACAATAACAACAACTATGTTTATAAAATACTGATTCTCTCCTACAGAAGGAAATGTTCCATGTTCAGCCATTGGAATTACGTTCGAATTACCGCCTTTTATATATACGTAAAATGCGATTATTTGTGTGGCGATATAGTTCATCATAAGGGTAAACAAGGTTTCGTTTGTATTAAAAAAAGCTTTAAATACCGCAGGAATAGCACCCCAAAGCGCGCCTGCAAATATACTTGTTACAACAATAAATACAAAAAGCAAACCTTCGGGAATTCTGCCACCAAGCTCAGACATACAAGAATAAGCCGCAAGCCCACCAACAAGCGCCTGACCTTCAGCACCACAGTTCCAGAACTTCATTTTAAAAGCAGGGGTTAAAGCAAGGGCCAAAGCAAGAAGAATTACAACATCCTGCAAATATTGCCAAAGCATAACAAAATCGCCTTTAAAAAGTCCTATTCCGAAAACGCCCTTGAACATTTCCTGGTACGTATCAAACAAACTTTTTTTAGAAAGCAACATCATTAACAAGCCAACAACCAATAGCGCAAGCACTATCGTTGCAGCCCTTATAATCCATGCTTTTTTCGCAGGCATATCGCCACGTTTTACAACGTGAAATAACGGCTCACGTTTTACTTTATCAGCCATTTGCATTCTCCTTTCCCTTTGTCATAAGAAGTCCTATTTCTTCTTTGGTAGTTTCCCTTGCATTAACCATGCCCGTTATTCTACCAGAGCCGATAACCATAATTTTATCGCAAAGCTCAATTAAAACGTCAAGGTCTTCACCTACGAAAATTACGGCAACGCCTTTTTCTTTCTGCTCTTTAAGAAGATTGTATATAAGATATGATGAGTTAATATCAAGTCCGCGCACAGGGTAAGCAACCATCAATACAGTAGGTGATGCGGCAATTTCTCTGCCTACAAGAACCTTTTGTACGTTACCGCCTGAAAGTCGCCTTACCGGTGTTGATGCGCTTGGTGTTACAACTTCAAGATCTTCAATTATCTTCATTGCAAGATTCTTAGGCTGTTTACGTTCAAGAAATACGGGATTGCCCTTTGCATATGACCTTAACATCATATTATCAACAATATCCATGTTGCCTACAAGGCCCATGCCAAGACGGTCCTCAGGCACAAAGGAAAGGCGCACACCCATATTACGTATTTGCATAGGTGTTTTGTCTCTTAAATTTTCCGCTTCGTTGGTTGTAGGATCAATATAAATTATTTCACCTGAAGTTAAATGCTGGAGACCTGCTATAGATTCAAGAAGTTCTCTCTGGCCTGAACCCGCAATACCTGCAATACCTAAAATTTCACCGCCTTTTGCAGTAAATGAAATATTATCAAGCACAGTAGCGCCCATACGGTCAACGCAAGTAATGTTTTCAACAACAAGTCTGTCAACGGGATTTTTGGGCATGTCCCTATGTATATTAAGTTCAACCTTTTTACCTACCATCATTTCGGTAAGTTCATTTTCTGTAGTTTCAGCCGTATTAACCGTACCAATATACTCGCCTTTACGTAAAACTGAAACTCTGTCAGAAAGGGAAAGAACCTCATGAAGCTTATGGGTAATAATAATAACACACTTACCTGCATCACGCATTGAACGGAGAACCTTAAAGAGCTTTTCCGTTTCCTGAGGTGTTAAAACTGCGGTAGGTTCGTCAAGGATAAGTATATCAGCGCCACGATAAAGCACCTTTATAATTTCAACGGTCTGTTTTTCAGAAACTGACATTTCATAAATCTTCTTTGAAACGTCAAGATCGAACCCGTACTGATAGCAAATTTCGTTTATAAGCTCGGTAGATTTTTTAAGGTTATACTTGCCCTCTTTAATGCCTAAAATGATATTTTCAGCAGCATTAAATACATCAACAAGCTTAAAATGCTGATGTATCATACCAATCTTATATTTGAAAGCCTCTTTAGGTGAAGTAATAATAGCTTCTTCGCCATCAATAAAAATCTGACCTTCATCGGGGAAATAGATACCGGAAATCATATTCATAAGTGTAGTTTTTCCCCTTCCGTTTTCACCTAAAATAGAAAGAATCTCACCACGGTACGCGGTAAGATTTACGTTTTTATTGGCAACTACTTTACCAAATGTTTTTGTTATATTTTTTAATTCAATAGCAGGTTGTTTATTCACATTAACCCTCCGTTTTCATTAACTTTGAAGAGAGCGCAAAAACACTTTCTTCAAAATTAGCCTGAGGCGGAGATTGCTCTCCGTCTCAGACAAAATTTTATTACTTATCTTCACCGTAGTTTCTGTCAAGAAGAGTGATGCCGTCGATTTCCATATCAAAGTAAGGTGCGCTACGATGCTTTGATTCACGGAAAATGCCACCGTCAATAGCTTCTGTATCAGGAACTATTCCGTCGATATTATCATTGGAATTAACATCAGCCTTATAGCTTGTCTTTGTTTCGCCGTTTACTGTGAAGTTTGCGGTATCAAATACGTGAAGTGTGCCAGCCTGAAGCTTTGCCTTTGCATCTTCAATAGCTTCCTTAGTTCCGGGAGCAGCAACCTTATCGTTGATTTCAGTAAGAACTACTGAGCCTGTAGCGATATCACCTGTCCAGTCCTTATCAATTTCAGTACCGTCCTGCACGCACTTAATCATATACTTGAAGTAAGGTGTCCAGTCAATTCTTGATGAAACAATGAATGAATCAGGACAAGCCTTTAATGTTGAGCCATTATATGAAACGTTGGGAACTTTTGCATCCTGACAAGCTGTAGGAGCACCCATTGAGTCAGCATGCTGTGAAATAAGATCGCAACCGCCTGCAATAAGAGCAACTGCTGCTTCTTTCTCCTTCTGTTCATCATACCATGAACCTGTAAACTTAACGTCCATTGTTACATCGGGGCAAACTGACTTTGCGCCAAGATAGAATGATGTGTAACCTGAGATAACTTCAGCAAATGTAAATGCGCCTACATAGCCCATCTTAGGTGTTTCACCCTTAAGTAAACCTGCTGTCTGAAGCTCTTTAAGTTTCATACCTGCGGCAATACCTGCAAGGTAACGACCTTCGTAGATTGATGCAAAAGCATTGTGGAAGTTATCAAGACCTGCTGTATGTGCCATTGTTCCAGTTGCATGGCAGAACTGTACATCGGGATATTCCTTTGCTGCTTTAATAAGGAACTCTTCATGTCCAAATGAGTCTGCAAAAATGATATCGCATCCGTCAACCTTGATAAGTTCAACTGCTTTATCATAGCAATCATTTGATTCAGGAACGTTTGTCTTCTGAACGTACTTTACGCCCATTTCTTCACAAGCTTTTTTAGCAGCTTCCATGAAGTTTTTGTCATAAGTTGACTGTTCATCGTGAAGGAAAATGAAGCCTACTGTCAACTCGTCCGAGCCTGTTCCGCAAGCTGTTAAAACGCTTGATAACATGAGAACGGCAAGAACCACTGCAAAGATCTTTTTGAGATTTTTCATTTTAAATTCTCTCCTTTTTATTTTTTTGTAATATTATCAGCCGAAGCTGTTATTACCTGAAAGCAATGCTGTTATCAGTCATTGAATCAACTATTGCCAAGGATTCAACTTTAATACCCTTTGCCCTTAAAGCGTCGCCACCGCCCTGGAAGCCTTTTTCAACAGCAATACCAATGCCCATAAGGTTTGCGCCTGCCTGAGAAATTATATCCATAAGTCCGTTTACGGCTTCGCCATTAGCTAAAAAGTCATCAATAATTAAGATGTTATCTCCCTTATTTACAAACTTTTTTGCTATTGTAACCTCATACTCTCTGTTATGAGTAAAGGAAAAAATCTTTGTTGCATAAAAATCATCGCCAACTTTTGATGTTTTATGCTTTTTTCCAAACACAACCGGCACGTTATTCATGTACTGTGCCGCAATGCAAGCAATGCCAATACCTGAAGATTCAACAGTAAGAATCTTATTGATATTAAACCCTTCAAAGCGTTTTGCAAACTCTTTGCCTATTTCCTGAATAAGAGAAATATCAAGCTGCTGATTCAAAAAGCTATCAACCTTTAAAATATTTCCAGGCAAAACTGTACCGACTTTTAAAATTTTATCTTTTAATAACTGCATAAAAAAACCTCAAGCAACGATATATGAATATAGTATCACAAAACTCAACCAAACACAAGCCTTTTTTACATTTTTTTCACAAATTATTCTACCTATTTTCGTTTTTATAAAATACAAATTATGTCAAACAGAAAAACAACCCTTTGTTTTTACAAAAGGTTGTTTTAAGCAATTAAAATAAGTTCTTCAAACCGCAGTTTTAAGATTTTTTGTGCTTTTAGTTAAAGTTTGCGGGGTGCAAGTCCCATCTTCCTCTGCACCTTTGATAATGTTTTCTGTGCGGTATATGATGCGCGCTCAGCACCTAAAGTAAAGCATTTTTCGATGTATGCTTTATCGGTCATAATACGCTTAAAGTTATCCTGAATAGGTTTAACGGTTTCAACAACGGCTTCACCAACAGCCTTTTTAAAATCGCCATAGCCTTTTACTGCAAAAGCAAGCTCAATATTTTCCATGCTTTCGCCGGTGCAGGCTGAATAAATTTCCATAAGGTTAGTGATGCCGGGCTTATTTTCAATATCATGAACAATGCGGTTATCAGAATCCGTTACCGCGCGGGCAAACTTCTTCATAATAACGTCAGGCTCATCCAAGATAGAAACAAAAGCATTTACGTTTTCAGCACTCTTGCTCATCTTGCTCAAAGGATCCTGCAAGCTCATAATACGTGCGCCACTTTTAGGAATGTAAGGATCAGGCACAGTAAACGTGTCGGAATAAGTGTTATTAAAGCGGATTGCAAGGTCGCGGGCAAGTTCAAGATGTTGCTTCTGGTCAGCACCAACGGGAACAAGGTCAGTATTATATAAAAGAATATCTGCCGCCATTAAAACGGGATAGCTTAAAAGACCTAAGCCAACGTTTGCGCCTGCCTTTTTGCTTTTTTCCTTAAACTGAGTCATTCTGCTCATTTCACCCATATAGGTATTGCAGGTGAGAAGCCAAGAAAGCTCACTATGCTGAGGCACGTGTGATTGGAAGAACATAACATTCTTTTCAGGGTCAAGACCACAAGCGATATATTCAGCATAAAGTTCAAGGCAACGCTTTCTTAAATCAGCAGGAGTCTGCCTTACCGTAATTGCGTGCAAGTCAACAACGCAGAAATAACAATTATAATCATTTTGCAACTGTTTCCATGAGCGAAGTGCGCCTAAATAGTTGCCGATGGTAACGCAACCTGAAGGCTGGATACCAGAAAAAATAGTTTGTTTGTTTTCCATTTTACTTCACCGAATTTATTACTGTTTGAGGCATATCTTCCTTATTGCAAACAGATTTATGTAAAATTTCTTTGGTTTTAAGAGCTTCAATCTGCTCAGGCTGTTTAACACCCATTGATTTTAACTTATCAGCCGCCATAAATTCATCTGCAGGAGCTTCGTTAAAGATAGCTTCAAGAACAGAATGAGGGAACTTATGTGGGCTTGCAGTTGAAAGAAGAACGCTGGGAGAATTATCACCCGTTGCTTTCTTATATTCTTCATATACTGCAACACCAACAGCAGTATGGGTATCAATGCAGTAATTCTTTTCTTCCCACATGGTTTTGATTGCCTTTTCGGTTGTTGCTTCATCAGCATAACCTGCGGCAAAAACGCTTGTAAGCTCTTTGTGCATTTCGTCGGTAATTTTATATTCGCCAACAGTCTTTAACTTCTGCATTAAAGCATCAACAAACTTATCGTCTCTGCCTGAAAGTTCAAACAAAAGTCTTTCAAGGTTTGATGAAATAAGAATATCCATTGAAGGCGACTGTGTTTTATAGAACTCACGGTTTGCGTTATAAACACCTGTTTCAAAGAAATCAGTTAAAACGTTGTTCTTATTTGATGCACAGATAAGCTTGTTTACGGGAAGGCCCATGCGCATAGCATAATAGCCTGCAAGGATATCACCGAAGTTACCTGTAGGTACAACAAAGTTTACCTTATCGCCCATTTTAATTTTGTTATCTTTAAGCATGTCTGCATATGCCGAGAAGTAATAAACTACCTGAGGAACAAGTCTGCCCCAGTTAATGGAGTTAGCTGAAGAAAGCTTAACGTTTTTCTTTAAAAGTTCTTCTTTAATGCTGTTATCGGCAAAAATCTTTTTAACGCCCGTCTGTGCATCGTCAAAGTTGCCGTTTACAGCGCAAACAAAAACGTTTGAGCCTTCCTGGGTTGTCATTTGAAGCTGTTGCATTCTTGAAACGCCTTCATTGGGGAAAAATACGGAAATACCCATACCCTCAACGTCAGCAAAGCCTTCAAGAGCCGCTTTACCTGTATCACCACTTGTTGCAACAAGAATCTGAATTGTTGCGTTTTCATTTTCCTTTTTCTTTGCATGCTTTAAGAAGTGGGGCAAAATCTGAAGTGCCACGTCTTTAAAAGCAAGTGTAGGACCGTGATAAAGCTCCATAACAGCAACGTTATCATCGGTATAATGAAGGGGGCAAACGCCCATTTCATCAAACTTAGTGGCGTATGCGCCTTTTATGCAATCTTCTAATTCCTCTTTTGAAAAGTCCGTTAAATAGCGAGAGAGCACCGTAAATGCTCTCTCGGAATAAGACATTTCCGCCATAGAGGCTATTTCGTCTGCGCTTAATTGGGGAAAGCTTTCGGGGACGAACAGCCCGCCTTCACTTGAAATACCTTGTACAAAACATTTTGCCGCGGTATATTTCAAGGAAGAATCCCTTGTGGAAGTGTATAACATATTCTTTTTTCCTTTTTTAGTCTACCAAATATTTCTGCATAAATGCAGGGATTTCATCCTTATCAGCACTTAATGAAAGGATAAGGTCGATTCTGTTTTCGCCACAGAACTTTTCAAGCTTAATGAAAAGATCTTCAAGTTCTTCAATAGGACGGTCCATGTGCTTTAAGAAGCCGTCAACATAAATTCTTTCAAGGTCAAAGTTTGAAGCAACAAGGCCTGAAACAAAGCCTAAGAAGAGATATGCACCTTTAATGCCATAGTCGCTTGTATTGATGAAGCGAACCTGATGTTTAAGGTCGTGGATATAATCCTTATTGTTAAAAAGGAATGCAACATTGCCCTTTAAGGTCATTGATGCTTCATTTGCGCACTCA
The DNA here is from genome assembly GCA_045653985.1 of Clostridia bacterium. Lineage (GTDB taxonomy): Bacteria > Bacillota > Clostridia > Christensenellales > QALW01 > UMGS1322. The sequence goes on from JAZOMK010000387.1 coordinate 7,427, forward strand.
ATAATCTTTTTTGTTTTGCCTGTGCCTTTTTTGCCATAGATAATTTTAATCATAGTTAAATTCCTCCTTAATATTCTTGACTATATTATAAACTATTTTGAAATAAATTTCCATACCTTTTTTATAAAAAATGCAAGTTTTTTAAAAAAATTTTGGCAGAAATTCAAAAAATTTATTATTTAGTCAGCAGTTTACGTGCAATATGATGATGTTCAAAGGCTGCATGAGCATCAGGATCAAGCTTTCTTATCATAGTATCAAGCTCAATATCGCCCATAGCGGTGTTTCTGCCCTCGGCATATTCCTTGTCAACAAGCTCCTTGATTTTTATAACAAGATCATCGCGCTTGTCAATTTGAAGGTCGCCTTCAAGGTGATAGAAGCCATTTATCCAGAATGCAATACCTGCTGTACCGCTTGTTGCATCAACAATAACTGTTGCAGGGCGGTTAAGAATTGCCTTTGTATCAAAAATATTGTAAATTTCTTCGTTTTTAAGCATACCATCAGCATGGATGCCTGCACGGGTTGAGTTAAAGTTTCTGCCAACAAAAGGTGTGTTTGCAGGAATTTCGTAACCCAATTCTGTTTCAAAATAACGTGCAATATCGGTAATAGCTGAAAGGTCCATGCCGTCAGTTGTACCGCGAAGTGAAGCATACTCAATAGCCATAGCTTCCAAGGGGCAATTACCTGTTCTTTCACCGATACCCATAAGTGAGCAGTTTACACTTGAGCAACCGTAAAGCCATGCAGTTGCAGCATTGGTAACAACCTTATAGAAATCGTTATGGCCATGCCATTCGATTTGTCCGTTAGGTACGCCTGCGTAATGATGAAGACCATATAT
>JAZOMK010000388.1:0-1689 GCA_045653985.1 Clostridia bacterium
GTATATGCTTAATATCGAGTCAGAAAAAATGCAACAAGCCCTTAAAAAAGGTGGATATCCTTTTTTTGTTGAGACATCTGAATCTTATAACGCATACATATACCATCCAAAGGTCGGCACAGATGAAAACGGGGATATATACCTGTAACCATTGGATTATTATGAAGTCCTATATACGAAAAACGGTGTCATATATCGTATGATATATTTTCATAAAGACCGCGTAAATACGAATGACGTATCTGATTCCAAGGAATATGCCTACAATACTGATATTGATGGTATTAGCGTTAAACTTGAAGTTTACGATAAAAAGTTATTAAGCAACTTAATAAAGCTTAATGATGAATATTATATGCGTATGACGATTTATACTCCCGGTAACACAAAAGCGGTTCAATATGCGGATGTTAATTTTGACGGTGTGCATTTGTTTAAGTAAAGCCTACTGCCCTGCTTTTGCGGGGCAGTTTCTTTGTAAAATGCAAGTTTCTATTGCAATTATAGTTTAGAAGTGTTAAAATATATATTATTCTTTGAGGAGGCTTTTTTATGGATAGAATTAAAATTCCTGTTGCGTTGCAAATTGTTATGGATGATATGGGTTGGCACAAGGGTGAAAACGGCTTAAAAGACGGTAGACCTGCCCGTACCGGCATTAACCGCGACCATGAGGTTGAGGACTATCTTGTTTTGGAGGAAATCGGCAAAAAGCTTGATATGCACCTTCTTTGCGGTTTCACCATTGGCGAATGGGATAAGGACAACGTCCTTCGCGGTATGAAGCATGCCACGTGGGATGAAGAAAATTGGGACAGAGCATCAGAAATCGACTACGAAAAAACGCAGAAATTCTTTGAGGCAATAGAAAATAGTGAGCATATTGATATCGCTTTCCACGGCACAATGCACGGCTATTGGGAAAATGGCGATAACTTTGGCAACCCAAGGGAATTTTATTCCTTTGATTTGCCCGAAGGCGCAACTGAAAGACGTGTTGATTACCCCGTTGTTCCCGTTTCGGCTGAGTACGTTGATGAGCATTTAGCGGCTTGGTTTAAGATATATAATTCCTGGGGCTTTACCAAAAAGGTTGAAAGCATTATTTCACCTGCAAGCCTTTACAAGGATAAGTGGGTTGCTGATTCCTATGCTGAAAAGGCAAAGAAGTACGGCATCAAGTATTGGAAAAATCTGTGGGCTGAGCACGATTGCTTAACAAGTGAATTTTCAGGCTTGATTTTCCTTAACACCCACGATGATATGGTTAATTGGTGCGATTTTGACGTCAACCCCTTAACCGATGCCCGCGTACCCGTATTTAATGAGGACGGTAAGCCTGAGGTTTATTCAATTATGGGCTGCCATTGGGCAAACTTTGTATGCTCAAACCCCAAGGATAACCTTAAAAATGTTGATAAATGGGTTGAGTTCTTCAAGCAGCAGGAAAAGATTTTCGGCAGAATGTTATCAAAGAATATAGCCTTTGCCGCACATCAGGCACAGTATCACGAATATACAAAAATGACCTTTGCGGATAACGTTTTAACCTTGGATGTTACTGACGTTTTAAATAAGGACACTATCTCAAAGTGCAATGAATTTTATATAAGCGTTAAAAATGAGCTTCAACCTAAAAACGTTGTCGGCGCAAAAATTGAAGCTTATAATAAGCAGGCAGATTATACC
>JAZOMK010000389.1:0-3352 GCA_045653985.1 Clostridia bacterium
GGTGTTGGCGTTGGTGTTGGTGTAGGTGTTGGAGTTGGTGTTGGTGTGGGTGTAGGTGTTGGTGTGGGTGTTGGTGTAGGTGTTGGAGTAGGTGTTGGAGTGGGTGCTACAGTTGTAGGCGGTTCTTCTATCTTATCTAAAAGAAGGCTTGCTAAAACGTAGCCATATTTACCCGTAGCATACTGAATATACATCCAACCATTTACGTTTTCATATGCGTAAACCGCTGTTCCACGACCGGGAATGTTTGCGATTGATGCACTTGATGAAGAGGGTCCGTTGTGCACATCAGTATTCGGGTTCTTTGAATACATTATAGTATACTTTGAAGTATCAGGTGTTGCTGTTGGCTTAACCGTTGGCTTTACAGTAGGTTTAGCTGTTGCCGTAGGCGCAGGCGTTGCCGTAGGATCAACCCCCGGTGTAACGTCGGGCGTAACGTCGGGTGTTACTTCCGGTGTTTCTTCCGGTGTTACTTCGGGTGCAAGTTCAGGTGTAACTTCCGGTGTTGCCTCGGGGGTTGCAGGTAAAATAGAATTAAGAATCTGCTCAACATCCACATTTATGTCTTGTTCACCGGTAGCACAGCCTGCAAATGAAAATACGCATGCAGCGGAAAGAATTAAAGCGAATAATTTTTTCATAAACTCCTCCATTATATTTTATTGACAATATTATAACTGTTTTTATAAAAAAAATCAATAGCAAATTTCTGTAAAAAAAAGGACGGATAGTATCCGTCCATAATCAAATTATTAAGTTAAACTTTCGTTATTTTCAGGTATTGGTGTTACTTCGGGGGTAGGTGTAGGTGTTGCTTCTACAGTAGGTTCAGGTGTTATCGTTATTTCAGGTGTAGGTGTTACCTCAGGTGTTGGTGTTACCATAGGTGTAGGTGCTGGTGTTGCAGGTGCATTTTTTGAAAGGAAGTCCGCTAAAACGTAGCCTTTCTTTCCGCTTTCATACTGAATAAGAATCCAGCCATCTACGTTTTCAAAGGCAAGATATGATTCGCCTTTTTTAACCGTTGCAACCGCTTCAGTTGATTTTGAAGGACCTTTACGCACGTTTACAGAATTACCTGTTACGTACATAATTTCACCGTTTTTCTCTTTAAAAAGATATGCCTGGAAAATATAACCGTATTTGCCTTCTTCGTACTGAACGTATACCCAGCCATTATTTACAGCCGTATATGCAATAACCTCTGTATCTACTTTAGTAAGCGTTGCGATTTTTTCAGCAGTATCAGAAGGTTCTCTAAAAACGATAACGCTGTCATTTGATGTATACATTACCTTGCCGTTTGATGTATCAGGTGTTGGCTTAGGTGTAACTTCAGGCGTTGCTTCAGGTATAGCTTCAGGTGTAATTTCAGGTGTTACTTCCGGTGTTGCTTCAGGTGTTACTTCCGGTGTTGCTTCGGGTGTTGCAGGTAAATCAAGCTCAACCTCAGGCTGTGGTGCATAGAAGTCATCATATTCTTCTGCCATACAACCTGCAAGCGAAAATACGCATATAGCAGAAAGAATTAAAGCAAAAAACTTTTTCATAAAATTCTCCATTACAATGATTTATATCATTATAACTTTTTTTAGCAAAAAAATCAACCGCATTTTTTTACAAAAAAATGGGCAGATAAAATCTGCCCAAATTAACTTTTTTAGTTTGCTGCTGGTGTTGCCTGCTTTGACAGGAAAGTTGCAAACTCATAACCGGGTTCTTTGTTGATAACGCCAAATTCAAGTTCAGTAACTTCAACAGTAAAAGCGTCGTTTCCTAAATCTTCATACTTTAAGCATATGCCGGTTGAGCCGAATGTTTCGTCAACGTACATTTTTATTTTATTTAAACCGTTTTCGTAATAATAAACTGTACAAATCTTACCTGCAACAGTTGCAGTACCCTGCTTTTCAAGTTTTTCTAAATCATATGCTATATGTGCATTGAAAATTGCTTCAGTTTCTACTGCAACACTACCTTTTTTAGTAAAGGTTGATGAGTTCCCTATTGAAAAGCTTGTGCCGCCATCCTTACTTTTAAGTGTAAGGTTTGAAAAACCAACTTCAACATAACTTTCTTTTTCATTGCCTTTTGTTTTGTTATAAGCAACGTAATAGTTGTTAAGCTGTTCAGCAGTTATATCGATTTTGGTAGGCTTTGGCGTAGGCTTTGGCGTAGGTGTAGGTTCGGGTGTAGGTTCAGGCGTTACCTCCGGTGTGGGTTCTTCTGTTACCTCAGGTGTGGGTTCTTCTGTTGCCTTTTCTTCTGTTGCTTCGTTCTTTTCTTCCTTTACATTTTCGTCAGTCTTATCGTCATTACATCCAACAACAGCAAAGGCCATACTAAACATAAGCGCAAGAACTAAAAGTGTTGAAAAAAATTTTTTCATTTATTTTTCCTTCTTTCTATTTTTTTGTACAAAGATATTGTACCCCCCCCCCCGATTTTTTGTCAACATTTTTTTATTTATTTTCTAAATCATCATCATATATAAACTCTTCAACTGTGCCATCAAGCTTAATAATCTTCTTTTTAGTAATTTTTATACATGGCTCCCATGAATCACGATCTCTATTGCATTTTCCGTTTTCAAAAAACTTGCAGAGTTCAATATCACAACCCATAACAGCCTCCCAAAAAAATAAAAAGTGCGACCACCGAAGTAAGCCGCACAAAAAATCACAAACTCCGATGTCGCCAAACATAACTTGTTAATTTGAATGCAGTATTATACGCAAACAATATTCGCAAGTGGAGTCTGTGTTTTTTTCACAAACATCTTACGAATATTATTTTTAGAGCGTGTAAAATTACACTTCCAAAAATAGGAACTGCTATACTGCAACAAATTTTATTTAGTTATGTTTGGCAATTATTATTTTAACACAAGTCAAAAATTATATCAAGGAATTTTTTTGTAAGCATAAAAGCAATCGATTGTTCGATGGCTTTTGTAGTTTTTAATTACATTAACAGTGCAAAAAAACTTGAAAATCAGGAGAATAAGCGATTATACTGCACGCAACCCGCAGTTGCGGAGATTTATCGTGCCGCACTTTACTTTTTGGGAACAAGCTTCTCCTTCCCCCCCATATAAGGACGCAAAGCTTCAGGGATGGAGATTGTGCCGTCAGCATTAAGATTGTTTTCTAAGAAAGCAATTAACATACGGGGCGGTGCAACAACGGTGTTGTTTAAGGTGTGTGCAAAGTACTTGCCATCCTTGCCTGAAACGCGGATACGAAGTCTACGTGCCTGGGCATCGCCTAAATTGGAGCATGAGCCAACTTCAAAATACTTCTTCTGTCTGGGAGACCATGCTTCAACGTCAATGGACTTAACCTTTAAA
>JAZOMK010000390.1:0-10602 GCA_045653985.1 Clostridia bacterium
GCTGTTTGTCTTGCCATCGTGGCTGTACCAGGCATCCCAACGGATAGCGCCAACTGTTGTATCGGGTGTTCTTTCAACGTCGGTTATATCGCTGTCAAAGCTAACGTCGTATAACTTCATCAATGACATAGAGTCAACACAAACGTCAGGACCGCTATTTTCATCGTAATAGCTTTGCTGATAAATTGCGACGGAAACGATATCATTGGGAATTTCGAGATATCCTTCAAAAATACATTGCTGCCATGTGGTGGAAAGGGTAACTTTGTTACTTACGAAATATTCGTAAACACCGCCGGCACGCTGGAATCTTATTACAAGAGTGCATTGAACTTCTGCTTGAATAGCAGAGTTAAGCTTTATCCACAATGATGCACGGTAAACACCTGCACCGGACTCTTTCATTTTTGCAGTAACGTCCTGATAATAAGTTGCATATTGGGATTTACGGTCTTTAATAAGTAAGCCGTAAGAACCGTCATGAGCATAGGCTGAGCCTACTTCGCATGAAACCGTGCCCATTGCTTTATAGCCTGAAATATTGCCGTTTTCAAAGCCGAAGTTTGTAAAAAACTCCTCATTGGCGGCAAAGGTATTGATGCTGATAACTGAAAAAATCAATGTAAGCATCAATAAAAATAAAACGATTTTCTTCATAAAAAAACCTCGCATAATAATATTACTTATAATATAACATAAATTTAATAAAATTGCAATAAAAAAAGCGGATAAATGTAATTTCATCCGCTTAAAAATTATTCAGATATTCTTTCAATATCCGCACCGAGACTCTGTAATTTTTCAACTAATTTTTCATAGCCTCTGTCAATGAACTGTACGCCTGTTACGGTAGTTGTGCCTTCTGCCATAAGACCTGCGATAACAAGTGCCGCACCACCGCGAAGGTCCAATGCAACAACGTTGGTGCCGTATAACTTTTCAACACCGTCAATCATGGCAACACGGTCGGTAAAGTCATTTATTGCGCCCATTTTACGTAATTCGTCAAGGTGGCGATAACGTGATTCAAAAATGGTTTCCGTTATAACGCTTGTGCCGTCAGCAACTGAAAGGAGTGCTGAGAAAGGCTGTTGAAGGTCGGTGGGGAAACCCGGGTAAACCATTGTTTTTACCTTTACTGCCTTAGGACGCTTTTCCATAGGCACGATGCGTAAGGTATCTTCGCCTTCATCAATTTTATAGCCTGCTTCAATAAGTTTGGCTGAAAGAGATTCCATATGAATGGGAATGCAGTTTTTAATTAAAATATCACTTTTTGTTGCGGCTGCAATAACCATCCACGTACCGGTTTCAATCTGGTCAGGAATAAGTGTATAGTTGCAGGAGTGAAGGTTTTTAACACCTTTGATTTTTATAACATCAGTACCTGCGCCTTTGATTTTTGCACCCATGTTGTTTAAGAAGTTTGCAACGTCAATAACGTGAGGCTCTTTTGCACAGTTGAAGATAGTTGTTGTACCTTCAGCCTTAACAGCCGCAAGCATAATATTGATTGTTGCGCCAACACTTACAACGTCAAGATAAATTTCAGCACCGATTAAATGGTCAGCCTTAATATCAACAACGTTGGTGCTTTTGATTGTTGCACCCAATGCTTCAAAGCCTTTAAGATGCTGGTCAATAGGTCTTTTACCTATTGTACAACCACCCGGCGGGGGTACTTTTGCTTCGCCAAAACGGGCAAGCAATGCGCCCATAAGGTAATAGGAAGCACGCATTTTTCTTGTAAGATCCTCATCAGGGCAAACTGACTTTACACCGCTTGGATCAATTATTATCTGCCCCGGTACTGAAGTATCAACTGTTGCACCTAAGGAAGTAAGAATTTCAGCTAAAACGTCAACGTCGTCAATATCAGGGATATTATCTATAACACAAACACCATCGGAAATAAGTGCGGCAGGGATAATGGCAACTGCGGCATTTTTTGCACCGCTTACCGAAATTTCGCCCTTCATGCGCTTTCCGCCGTGAATAACAAGCTTATCCAAACTACTCTACCCGAAAAAATTTTTTCGGGACTCCTCCTTGCTTTTGTTGTAATAAATATATTTTACCATTTTTAATATATTTTTGCAATAGATTTTTTAAAAATCGCTATCAGGGGAGAGGATTGATATAATTCTTTCAAGGTCGTCTCTGTTAAAATATTCGATTTCAATTTTGCCTTTTTTATCATTACCGTTTATTTTAACCTTTGTGCCCATATACATACGCATGCTTTCTTCGATTCTTTCAAACTCAGCATTGGGCTTTTTAGGAGGTGTTTTTTTTGTGGGTTTTTTATTTAAAACTTCTTTAACCTTATTTTCTGCCTGACGGACAGACCATGCGTTTTTAACACATTCTTCGGCTAATGCTGAAATAAGGGCATTATCATCAAGTACGGCAAAAGCTCTGCCATGTCCTGCTGAAAGCTCGCCTGAAATTATTAAAGCGCGCACGTTTTCGGGCAATTTAAGTAATCTTAATGCGTTGGCAATGGCAGGACGTGAAGTGCCGATGCGCTCAGAAACCTCTTGTTGTGTAAGTGAATAATCTTTCATTAAAGAGTCGATGGCAGAGGCAGTTTCAATGGGGTTTAAGTCTTCACGCTGTAAGTTTTCAATTAAAGCAAGCTCGCAAACCTGACGGGGTGAAAGCTCTTTTATAATTGCGGGGATTGTTTCAAGTTTTAAATATCTGCAAGCACGATAACGTCTTTCACCTGCGATGATTTCATATCTGTCGTCTGTTTTTTGAACGGTTATTGGCTGAAGCATGCCGTTAGCCTTAATGGATTCAGCCAACGCGATAATGGTTTCTTGATTGAAGGTTTTTCTTGGCTGTGCTTTGTTTACGTCGATTTTATTTATCGGCAGGTTGTGTACATATTCTTTATCAATTTCGGATTGTGTTTCTAAGGAAAAATCCTCAGAAAAATCTTCACCGAAAACGGCGTTTCTGCCTAAACCTTTTTTCTTCATTTGCTTTCGTTCCTTTCGATTATTTCGGCACACAATGCTTTGTATGCAAGGGCGCCGGGGCAATAAGCATCAAAAACCTGAATAGGCTCGCCAAAACTGGGCGCTTCTGCCAAACGCACGTTGCGGGGGATATGAGTTTTGTATACTTTTTTTGAGAAATATTTTTTTACTTCGTCAACAACCTGCTGTGAAAGGTTGGTACGTGAATCAAACATAGTGCATACAACACCATCAATATCAAGGCTGGGGTTAAGGCGCTTTTTAATAAGCATTATGGTGTTTACAAGCTGTCCTAAACCTTCAAGGGCATAATATTCGCATTGAATCGGCACAATAACTTTATCCGATGCAGTAAAAGCATTTACGGTTAAAAGATCCAATGAGGGAGGACAGTCGATTATAATATAATCATAATCGTCTTTAATGTTCAATAATGCGTTTTTCAAAAGACTTTCGCGGCTTTTTAAAGCAACCATCTCAACTGTTGCGCCTGAAAGGTCGATGTTTGAAGGTATAAGAAAAAGATTTTTTACCTGAGTTTCCATAATAACGTTTTTGATATCCTCACCGTTTATCATAACGTCATAGATGCCCATATTGTCTTTTTCAACACCAAGCCCGCTTGTTGCGTTGCCTTGAGGATCAAGGTCCAATAAAAGCACTTTTTTGTCTTTTAACGCAAGCCCTGCGGAAATATTTATGGCTGATGTAGTTTTGCCTACGCCGCCTTTTTGGTTCGATACAGAAAGAATCATTGGTCTTCTCCGTTTTTATTTAAAAGATTATATTGTCTGTCCATACGTGCATTAAGCTGATTTACGCCTGATTTAATGGTATCGAGACGCTCTTCAAAATCATTTAATTTATTAAGCACGTGGCGCTGTTCAAAGCTTACCGCTTTACCGGGAAGCTTGCGAAGTGAAAGGACTTCAAACTCTTCAAGAAGTCTTGAAAAGCGCTTCCTCTTTAAATCAGCCATAAAGGTGTAGAAGATTTCAAGGAAAACTTCAAAACCGAGTAAAGCAAAGAATAAACAGTAAAGGTTTGATTTTTCGGCATCAAGCAATCCGGGGATTTTTATAATGCCGATAGCCGTAACAGAAAAACCGATAACAGCTATTGCACGGGAAATTACGGGAAAAATGCTTTTTGTTGTAAAAAGATCTTTTTTAATAAGATATTCACTTAATGAAACGGTATCTTCATTGGTGAAAGCAAGGTAATAATCATCCCACATACGTGAAAAGCGTTTTGAAAGGCGCAATGATTCAATCTTTTTTATGATTTCATCGCCGTTTTCTTTTCGCAACACTTTATTTATTTTCTTTAAAGAACCGCCACCAAGAAAGAAGCAGATAAAATAAATTACAAAGGTTAAAAACATTAAACCTGCTATTACTAAAAAGGCGTTGGAACTGTTAGTGTATAATTTCAAGAAATCCTTAATATATTGTAACAAGGTACAAACCCCCTCTCATTATATATTTTAACAGATTACCCCCACTTTTGTCAAAACAAACAATAATAAATTTTTTACATTCTGCAAGTTGACAGTATTATATAAAAGAGTGTATAATATAAAAGTAATCTTTTTTTATGAGGTCAATATGAAAAAGCTCAAAGTTTTATTTATAATAATGGTGTTTATATTGGCAAGCTTGTGTATTGTAAATGCTGAGCCGGAATTGCCTGAAGAAACAGTTGCACCTACACCGGTTATAACACCTAAACCAACACCAACACCTACTCAGGTAGTAACACCAACACCTACTCAGGTAGTAACCCCAACCCCAACGCCTGAAAGCGTAACTCCAACACCTGAAAATGACACGCCAACCCCAACACCTGAAAGCGTAACCCCAACACCTGAAAGCGTAACCCCAACGCCTGAAAATGAAACGCCAACCCCAACACCTGAAGGCGTAACTCCGACACCTGAAAATGAAACACCTACGCCCACACCTGAAGGCGAAACAGTAACACCCACACCTACAGCGAAAGCTACAAAGAAGCCAACTTCTAAGCCTAAAAGGACGGCTACACCTAAACCTTCTACTGTAATGCCTACGGATGAACCTTATGATAGAGAATGGCAGACACATGCACCACCTACAATGCCACCTGATGGCACTGCAAGGCCAAACGCAACACCTGAAGCAGAAGAAACACCATCTGCCGATATAATAGGCAGCGTAAATGATAATAATTCCACACCTCCGCCATATGAAAGCAAGCAGGTTAAACCTATAAATTGGCTTTTGATAATATGCCTTAGCCTTGTGCTTTTGTTGATTATTGATATTTATCTTATTATGTGGCGCAACCACGCAGGCTATGGTGAAGAGGTAGAGGAAAAGGAAAAAGAAGAAACAAAAGAAGAAACAAAAGAGGCGGAAGCGAAAGAAGTTGCCGTAGGTAAAAAACCAAAGGGCAACGTTATAAAGCGCAAGATACATGATAATCTTTTTGAATATCCGGTAGAAACACCTCGCAAACCTATGAAAAAAGCTCAAAAACCTATCGAAAAAGATAAAAAATAAATTTTAAGCAATGTCGTTTTTTGACATTGCTTTTATGTATAATATGAGGCAAATGATGAATAAGTTTGAAATGCACGCACAAACTTCCGAGTGTGATAAATGCGCGTGTCTCAATGGCGCTGAACATAAAAAAATAATCGACAGATATCTTAAAGGCTATTATGCCGCACGCAACGTTAAATGCGCAAAGGACTTAGTTGACGTTTTAAAAAGCGGAGAATATTCATTGATACGTGATTCATTATAAATTTAAAAGCCGAGCTAATACTCGGCTTTGTTTATGTAAAAATTCCATTTTTCTATGGAATAATACCACATTTTTATATATGAATATTGCAAAAAATCTTCTTTTGTGTTATTGTAACCGCAAGAAGATTTTTTTAGGAGATTTTATGGAAAAGAATACAAATATAAACTGGATAACAACCGTAAATGGAAAAAAAGAAGAATGGATAAGGTATAAAAAAAGTTTTACTGTTAAAAAAGATGTTAAAAATGCGGTGGTGCGATTTGAATCGGACGCGGTTTGCGCGGTTTTTATTAACGGTGAATTTTTAATAAGCGGTACGGGCAGAACACCTGAAAGAGTCAACTGTCATCAGGTTACAAGCCTTATCCATAAGGGCGAAAATATCATTGAAATTCTCCTTGGTGGACATTATTTCCAAAACTTTGCTTTTAGTACACGTGAAAAACGCGGATATTGGCTTAATCAGGCGGCAGTAGAAGTTTTTATAGAGTTTTCAGACGGAAGTGAAGAAAAAATCGCTACGGATAAAACATGGGGCGAAAATGCTATTGAAACTATGCAGGTAACGAAAAAAGAGTATGAAACCATGTGGGAAAATGCTTTTTGTTGGCAGGAAGAAAGATATGTAAAAATCCCCGATGCTGTGTTGGAAGTTGCAGGGGAAGAATATGAAAAATACGCTTTAAATAAGCAGGAAAAGATTATAAATTATAAAAATGTAGTTGAAACGGATTTTGAATATAACGACGGCACTTTCATTTCAACCAAAGAAGAAAATTATGTAATAGTTGATTTCGGAAAAACCATTATCGGTTACGTTGAAATTGATTTTGAAGGCAAAAACGCTTTTGTTGACAGTATCTTTGACGTTACGGAAAATTTAAAGGATTTTGAATTTCAGGGAGATTGGGCATACACGGTTGAAAGGCTTGCAACCTCTGATAAAATGGAAAGTGGATTTTTTAGGAATTACAGACGCAGGGCATTCAGATATCTGAAACTGATTTTTAAGGGTAATTTAAAAATTAACTCAATAAAAGTAAGAGTGTGTATGTGCCAAGAAAACGTAACAGGTTGGTTTAAGTGTAACGACTCTCTTCTTAACGATATCTGGCAGGTGGGTAAATACACTTTCCACCTTATAAAACAGCAGGAATATGAAAGCTGTCCGAGAAACGAAATGCTTTTCTTTTCGGGGGACGGTGTTGTTTCGGCACTTATTGATAATTATGTTTTCGGAAATTGCGAAATGCTTAATACATCATTGAGCCTTAAACATGAGGGAAAGGCGGCAGGTATTTCAAACGTTGAATGTTTTGACCGCACCGTTTGGCAATGGGATTATTTTGCATGGCGAATTATCTGCATATATAACTATTATCAGAATTACGGCAAAAAGGCATTTTTGGAAAAGTATTATAATGAAGCCACAAGGAATATTTTGTGGCTTATTGAAAGAATGAATGATAAAAATCTGCTTTTCCAAATACCTGCATTCCATTCAACATCAAGTTCAACAATGATTCAGGTGGACTGGGCGTGCTCAGTACATCGTTTAGGGGAAAATGCTTTTCTGAATTGCTTGTTATATAAGAGTCTTTGCTGTATGAGCGAACTTGGTGATAAAATGAATGACGAGCGCTCTGAATATTGGGGTAACCTTGCAACGAAGGTAAAAAATGCCATAAATGAAAATCTTTATAATGAAGAAAAGCAAGCGTATATGGATGGCTTGGGCGAAGCAATTTGTCAGGATGCTAACGTGCTTGCGGTGCTTTTCGGTGTTGCTGATAAAGACAGGGCACAAAAAGTTCTAAATACGATAAAGGAAAATTTATGGTCAGAATGTGGCTCGGCAATGGCTGATAGAATTTTGAAAAACGGAAATCTCCGTGGCGGAATTTCTACCGTTTCACCTATGATGTCAACACATGAAGCGGAGGCATGGTTTGAAAATGGTAAAGCGGAAGAAGGCTTAACACTTATACGCAAAGTGTGGGGCTCGATGCTTGAAAAAGGCGCAACAACTTTTTGGGAATATAATCCAAACAATAAGACAGATAAGTGGGAACATTCGGTTTGCCACGGTTGGTCGGCAGGGTGCACTTATCTTTTGAGTGCATATGTTCTTGGTGTAAGACCTATAGAAAACTGGCAGAAAATCATTTTTGCACCAAACCCCTGTGATTTAAGTGAGTTTTCGGGTGTTGTGCCAACTGAAAAAGGCTTTATTGCGGTTAATTTTAAAAATAATGTGTTTACCCTTGCGGTGCCTGAAAATATTGAGGTTATAAAAGAAATTCCCGACGGATATGATTTGAAAATTTTAAAATATTAAGGAATTATTATGCATTCAGTAAGATTTGAAAACAGAGAAAATGATTGGAAAAATGCGTTGCCATTAGGTAATGGCGTCTTTGGCGCGATGGCGTATTATAACGAAAACGTTTTACATCTGCCAATGAATCATTATGAAATATACTATAATATTTCTGACAGGAGTTATTAAGCTTGTTGGCGCAGAGGGTAACCTTGAAAACAATAGGATTATTCTTGCTAAAAAAGAAGCTGAGTTTAAAATACTTACCGGTATATTTACTGAGTGGAAATATGAAGATCCGTTACATGACGGCATAAAAGAAATTGAAAATGCTAAAAACAATCTGGATGAACTTAAAAAAGAACACGAAAGATATTGGGATGAGTTCTTTAACCGCTCATCAATCAGCTTGCCTGATAAGTTCTTAGAAAAAGTATATTACATAAACCAGTATGCCCTTGATTGTTCTTCGGGTAAGAATGGCGTAATGAAGCATCACGCCTGCGGACTTAACGGATTGTGGGATATAAAACATCCTAACCTTTGGGGCAGTATGTGGTATTGGGACGTTAATATTCAGGCGGCATTTGCAGGTGTTTTCTCAAGTAATCGCCTTGATCTTGGCAAGGTTTTTTCTGATGGATTGTTATCTTACGTTGAACTTGCAAAGGCTTTTGCAAGGAATTTTCATAATTATAGGGGTGTTGCAATAGACTATCCTTATGTTTTCTATTTTTCAACATGGCCCTGGTGTGCGCAGTATCTGTGGGCGCAGTACGAATATTCTTTGGATGAAGAGTATCTTAAAAACGAGGCATATCCGTTGTTTATTGAACTTTGCAGGTTCGCACTTGACCTTTTTAAGTTTGACGAAAAACGCGGCACGTACTTTGTTTATCCTGACGTTTCACCTGAACAAGGTCCCCTTACCCATAACAGTGTAATTACTATTGCAAGTGTAAAATATATGCTCAAATTTACTTTGCAGGCGGCTGAAATTTTAAATGACGACAATGCGCTTATTAAAGATATAAAGAATTTATATGAGCATCTTCCCGAATATCCTACCGTTTGTGATGATTATGGTGAACGCTTTATTGATTCTGAGGATGCGCCTGCAAACTTATGGATTCGCCACCCAAGTATGCTTATGCCTATATTCCCCACGGGCGAAATAGACCTTAACAGCGATAAAAGGTTAAGGGATATCGCTATAAATACAGTAAAATTCCTTGAAGATAACTGTGAAATTGGCGTTTTTCAGGTTAGCTGGCTTTCGGCTGTTTCGGCACGTATGGGTGATGGACAAAGGGCAGTCCGCTTGCTGTACGAAATGGGATTGGATCATCTTATGCGTTCAAATGGGCTTGCGGCAGAGGTTACTGAACGTTTTATGAACTATTGCCTTATTATGCGCCAGCCATTGTATTATCCTTGTATGATGGAGTTTACGGGCGAAATGCTTGCGGCGGTAAACGAGATGCTTATGCAGTCAAATGGCGGAATCATCCGCGTATTTCCTGCTATGCCTACGGGCGATAAGGAGTATGACCGCCTGATTAAAAAAGGCTTCTCTATTTCTGAATATGATGACCGTTTTAACGAATATCCTGCATGGAAAGACGTGCGCTTTGATAAACTTCTTGCACGCGGTGCTTTTGAAGTGAGTGCATCCCTTAAAAATGGCGAGATTGAATTTGTAAAAATCAAAAGTAATAAGGGCGGCAGGGTGAAAATCACATCACCTTACAGCCTTGAAAATATTGCACCTTGTAGGAACAATATCATTGAATTTGATACCGAAGCAGGCAAGGAATATGTTTTTGGTGCGTTTTATGAGGCGGAGAAGAAAACTGATGCAGATGTTTCGGAGCATTTAACTTACACGAAACGCCGTATTTTCATTGGCGAAAATACAGAAAGCGAATATAAAATTGCCCTTGATTCCTTTATTCGCGATTGGTATTTAGGCAACGTGCGTATGGCAAATCACAATGTTTATAAGTTCGATTTCGGTGTTGATATTGAAAAGAATTATCCCGAGGTGCTTGTGCGTCAATCATACTGCGCTGAAAAAATGTGTATCGGCACAATGGCGTTTAACAGACTTAACGACCTTCAGTTTACCGCAAAACGTGGGTTTGGTTTTATCAATGCTGAAAATATAAACAAGGTGGACAGACTTCAACCTGATTTGTTGAGACGCGATTTTATTGAGGGAAGTGAATCCACAAGTTTTATCTTTGATGCGCCTAAAGGACAATATGAATTGTTTGTTGTTTCGGGCGATTTATGCGAAGAAAGTGTTACTATCCTTAATTGTGATGAGGGCAGGCGCTGCGGTGGCGAAATAATAAAAGCAGGGGGATTTCAATGTAAAGTTATTCCTCTCGTGCATGAAAAGGATGGCAATGTAAAGCTTGATATTTCGACCGTTGAGGGCAAAAAGTGGAAGCTAAATTATATATTGGTTAATATGTATAAGCAACTGTAAAAAATATAGCT
>JAZOMK010000391.1:0-4059 GCA_045653985.1 Clostridia bacterium
ATATACTTTTTATTGATGAAATCAAAATTCCGTTTGATGATGTTTCGGATATTATTCTTTTATCCTAATATCTTTTTCATTGGCAAAAACAAGAGAGTATTGTTCCAAGCCAAACCTTTCAACAAACATCTGGCATTTGCACATAAAAATAAAATACGTATTAAGTCCTTCACCGAACATCGTTTCAAAGTTTCCTTGACCTTTTGAAATAATCATATCGGCTTCAAGAAGGGCTTTTTTTGCATCCTGCGAAATTTCTTCAATATCCGTCCCCGGAATTGCTGTGCCATTTGAAAGTACATTAACAACATTATCAAGCCCTACCATTTTAGCATCCTTAAGCGTTGCATCATTAAGTGTATCTCCACCTCGAACAAGGGCGGTTATTGAAAGTTCAGGATATAATTCTTTTAAAAATTCCATAAAGATTTTATCAAGAACAATCTCACCACAATTATCTAAAAGATAAACTAATTTCTTTGCATTTTTAAGTTCATTTTTAAATTGCAAAAGAACATTATTATCAAGTTGCTCACATTCTGCTTTATTAAAGATTTTTTCAAGCATACTATCCTCAACAGCATCCATAGCACCGAAATCAATATAGTTACCTACGCAAGCAAACCTGATGCAAGCTGCAACTATATCATCATTTTTGCTTATAGTATCTTTAATAATATCAGCCTTATCAAGCATATAAAGATTATACTTTTTCTTTATCTCGGTAAAATCACGTTTTTTGCCAAAGCACACGCCGTAAAGCTCGTCAATTTTACTTTGAATATACGGTGCTGATTTTACATCACCGTACTCTTTAATAAGTTCAGAAATGCCATTCTCAAATTTAAAAATATCCTCTTGCTTAAATGCCTTTGCATTTGAGATATTTTTTTCAAATAAACATTTTTTGCACTTTGCATTTGCATTCATAAAATACTCCTCCAATAGTGGGAATATACAATAAATATCACAGTAGTTTGCTTTAGTCAAGCACTTTATTTAAAAAATCGTTAAATATGCAATGTAAAAAGTTAAAAATGCAATTTACATGTAGTATTGAACTATGATATTATAATAAAAAAAGAAATTTCGGAAAAATTCCGAAAGCCAATTTATTGAGTTGAATTTATTTTTCATGTACAATATAAAAAAATGATAAGTTTTTGATTAAATATTGCCATTTACTTATCGTTGTTATTTCAGTATAATATATGTATAAAATAAGGCAATGTCCTTGTTATAATATGGAGGAAATTATATGAAAAAATTATTATCCACACTTCTTGTCATTGTATTGATGACAGCACTGCTTTCCGTAAATGTTTTTGCGGCAAAAGATCCCGTTTGGAAAAAGTACATGTCTAAGACATATGAAGAAAGAACTGAAGATGGTGAAAAGGTTTATGCAATCGGTGGTTTACCATATAGTTATTCAACCCCCGGCCTTGAAATTGGTTCTTTAATTAAAGAAAAGGCTAATAGCGAATCAATTACCCTTACTATTTCTTTTGATGCCCGTATTGATTATGTTGACGATGATGACCCCATTGAAGTTATGTTAGATTCCATTTTCCGTGGTGGCGGTCTTGCGGATATTCTTAAAGACAAAGAAACCATGAAAGACGTATGGGAAGAAAATTATGAAGGTTCATTCTTCAAATACGTTAGCGGAAACATTATGGCGCATAGTTTCCAGGGTGCAAAAATAATGTTGAACGAGGAATGGCAGACAATTACCTTTGAATTTGAGTTATATCAAGAAGATCTTGGTATTGGTTTATTTGATGAATGGTACTTCTGCTTCCAGAACTACAACCCTATCGAAGTAATCGAATTCATAGAATTTAAAAACACAGTAGTTACAGTAACAGGTGAAGGTGAAGCTCCTGCTAAAACACCTACTCCTGCAAAAACTCCTGAAGCTACAAAAGCACCTGCAGCAGACGCAACACCCGCACCTGCTACAGCAGCACCAGCAACAACTCCTGCACCTGCAGGCGATAACGATGCTGAAACAACACGCCCTGTAATTACAAAGAATCCTGAAAAAACTATTGCACCTGACTCAGCATTAGCAACTTTAATTGCAAACTCATGTAATTGTGATCAGAATGCAAACGCACAGAATGCTTGCACTTGCAACCAGACTTTACCTATAATTGCAATCGCACTTTCAGCAGTTGCTTTAGTTGCTTCATTGTTGGCTGTTGCATTAGTTATCAGAAAGAAGAAATAAAACTATGAAGAAGATTTTATCATTATTTCTTATTACCGCCATTTTAATTACTGCCGGATGTACGTCAAGCGAACAAACAGTTCCAACTCAATCAGGTAGTGAAGCAACAACCGGCCCTATTGAAATTGTAACTATTGACCCCAATCTTGTTGATGCTGTTACAGACAACTGGGTTGCTTTGGAAATGGCATTTGAATCAACAAAAGAATATAAAACTGCTAAGGTAGAACAATTCTACGTTGATATGGACGTTGTATTCACCCACAGAGGAAGCGGCGAAACACTTACTATTCCTGCTTTTTGGGATGGCAATAATATTTTCGCAGTTCGTTTTGCGCCTACACAAACAGGTCTTTGGGATTATAAGACCGTATGCGATACTGATGATTCATTAAACGGCATCATCGGCACAGTAGGTAGTAACACCTATTTAGGTGGACTTGATGTATACGAACACGGTTTTGTAAGAACTGACGAAGGCAAGAAATATTTTATTTACGATGACGGTACACCTTTCTTTTACTTAGGTGATACACACTGGTCAATGTTTACTGAAGAATTTGATTCAGCAGGCGACCGTGCGGGCGACCTTCAGACAGATTCACACTTTAAATACATTGTAGATAAACGTGTTGAACAAGGTTATACTGTATATCAATCAGAGCCTATCGGCGCACCTTTTGATGTTACAAGAGGTTTCAGCCGTCTTGCATTAAAAGGTTTCCAAGAAGCTGACGGATACTTTAAATATATTGCTGATGCAGGTCTTACCCACGCTAACGCACAGTTCTTCTTTGCAACAGCATTTCCCAAAGAACTTGCTGAAGATACTGAAACCCTTGATCAACTTTGCCGTTATTGGGTTGCACGTTATGGTGCTTATCCCGTTATGTGGACGTTAGGTCAGGAAGTTGACAACGATATGTACAAAGGAAACAAGGGTGATGAGATATGGTGGGATCACACCAACAACCCTTGGGTAACTGTTGCTGAATATTTACACAAGTATGATGCTTACGCTCACCCATTAACAGGACACCAGGAAGGTAGCCGTTATACATCAGTAACCGGTAGAGGTACAGACATTTCCAATAAAACAAACTATGGTGCATCCGTATTCCTTTCTGATGAAGTTACAGAAAAAACCGGTCATGATTGGTGGGGCGCACAGTGGAAGTTCCGTTTAAATAAGATGGGATATTCTGAAAATGCAAAAGATTATTGGGAATCACCAAAGGTTGCAATCAACTACGAAGATAACTATGCTTTCCTCTGGACTGAGGACTACGGTGCAAGAGCAAGAGGCTGGATAAGCTTGCTTTACGGCTTCTTTGGCTATGGTTATGGTTGTATTGACATCTGGTATTATAAATCGACCTACGAAATGAATGAAGACTCCAATTATGATGGTGTTGACATCGTTACGGTAGAAGAAAAGCAAAAAACTTGGGCTGAAGCAGTTGAATTGCCGTCAGGTTATCAGGTTGGCTATATGAGAGAGTTCTTTGAATCCTTTGAATGGTGGAATCTCGTACCTGATTTTGAGGATCACAATTACTTTACACCTGACAAAGACGTACTTTATGCTTGTGCAACAACCGGCAACGACTTATACGTTTGCTACTTCTATGGAAAAGAAACAAACTTAACCGGTTGGATAAGCAACATGGATGGAGATGCAACCTACACAGTTAAATGGTATAATCCAAGAACAAACGAATATGGTAAGACTTATGAAATTAAGGCCGACACAGTAGACCTCAAAGGTAAACCTGCATATTTATTAGAAGACAAACCTGATAGCGAAGACTGGGTAGTTCTTA
>JAZOMK010000392.1:0-2955 GCA_045653985.1 Clostridia bacterium
GAATGCAATTAAAAGATATGTTAAAAACTTCATTTTAAAAACTTCTTTCTTAAAACTTGACTTTATTATATAGTGGTGATAAAATATAGACAAATACTAAAAATATATATTTTATATAGAAAAAAACTATAGGTGGTTGTATGTTCAAGAAGCACGAATATGTCTATCAGGTTTATAAAACCGGCAGTATTACCAAAGCGGCAGAAAGTCTTTTTATTTCGCAGCCGTCATTAAGTGTTGCTATAAAGAAGATTGAGGAAGAAATCGGCGCACCGCTTTTTGAACGTTCAGGCGGTACAAAGGTTGTGTTGACTGATGTTGGTAGGGAATATATAAAGGCCACAGAAAAAATAATGAACGTTGAAAAGGACTTTTTTAATCGCATAAACGATATATTTTCTCTTGAAACCGGCAAAATTACCGTTGGTGGTACAAATTATCTGTCATCATACGTTCTGCCCCAAATTATAAATCAATTTTCAAAAAGATTCCCCAAAATAGAGGTAACTCTTGTTGAAGAAAATTCTTTAACGTTGGCAGATATGGTTGAAAATGAAACCATTGATATTGTAATTGACAGCTTTGATAATACTATGGATTTTTATGACGGATATCCCTTAAAAAAAGAAAAAATCCTTCTGTGTGTGCCTGAAGAATTTGAAATAAATAAGAACCTTACGAAAAATAAGATATTGCCAAGTGCTGTATATTCAGGTGCGGATATTGATGCTTTTGAACCTGTTTCAATTAAGCAATTTAAAAATGAAAAATTCATTCTTTTAAAAAACGGCAATGATATGTTCTATCGTGCCCAGACAATATTTAAAAAAGAAGCAGTTGAGCCAAAGGTGATATTTTCTGTTGACCAGATGAATATTTCATATGCTCTTGCAGCTTCGGGAATGGGTGCTTGTTTTTTAACCGATACGCTTTTTAAATACGGCAATCTGCCCGATAACGTCTGCCTTTATAATGTTTTAGATGAGCATAGCACCCGAACTCTCTACGTTGCCCATAAGAAAAATAAATACGTTACGCGTCCTATGCAGGAGTTTATTTCTGCGGCAATGGCACATATAAAATAACAAAATCCCTGCGTTTTGCAGGGATTTATTTTCTATTCATTATCGTTTTCAATACTTCTTATAACGTAAAGGGGACGTGCCTTGCTTTGCATAAATATGTTGCCAACGTAAATACCCACAAGCCCTATTGACATTTCAATTAAGCCGCCAAAGAAGCAAAGTGTTACGATGGTACTTGTCCAGCCTGAAAGCATATTAAAGAAGAAGTACGCAATAACCAAGGCAATGGCACCGATAATCGATAAAAGTGTAATAAAAAAGCCTAAAAGTACGGTAAATTTTAAAACCTTATCTGACTGTGAAACAAGAATTTCCATAGCCATCTTCATGCGCTTTTTGAAGTTGTAGGATGATTTGCCTTCGTGGCGCTCATTATGCTCAACGTCAATGGAGGTCTGCCTAAAGCCAAGCCATTTAATATATGCAACATATGCACGGTGTGATTCACGCATTGAACAGTACGCATTTATAACTTTGCGGTGAACAATGCTGAAATTGCAGATGGCAGGATCATATTTTGAACCTGTTGCAAAGGAATAAATTGAATAAAACATCTTAGATACAAGAATTTTTAAGCCTGAGTCTTTTCTTACTGCGCGGCGGGCAAAAACAACGTCATAGCCTTCTTGTGCCTTGTTATAAAGGTTTAAAATTTCTTCAGGTCTGTCCTGCAGGTCGCAATCCATTACAACAACCCAATCGCCCTTTGATTTATCAAGACCTGCCGTAATGGCATAAATCTGACCGAAATTTCGTGAAAGCTCAATACCCACAACCTTTTTATCGTTTTTGCAGATTTCCTCAATACTTTCCCATGAGTTTTGAGGGCAAAAATCATTTACAAGGATAATTTCGTAATCAGATGTGATTTTACTAAGCGTTTCCGTAAGCCTTCTGTGTAATTCAGGCAAAGCGGCACGGCAGCCGTATACGGGTACAACAACTGAAATATCCATTTTAAATACTCCTTAAAAATTAAGATAGAAAACGCATATACCGATAACAACGATAATATTACCGATAATTTTTCTTACTGTAAGCTTTTCCTTAAAAGCGAAGAATGAAAGCACAGTAACAAGGGCAGGACCCATTGCTTCAATAACAGGTGCTTCCTTATAATCAAGACCGATTTTATAAGCTAAAATGGGCAAAAGCATTGCAACAAGCATCAATACGTAGCCCGAAATAACGTAAACGTTAAGATATTCCCTTATGGCGGAGGAATAGTTTTTCTTTGCGCCCGTTTTTAAAAGAATTTGCGACAGTGATGATATTACTACTGAGCCGCACATCAGTAAAATTCCCCATAACTTAGGCATTGTCGCTATTTACTATCAACGTACCGATAACGATGATAATTACTCCTATAATATTTGCGGTGGAGATGGTGCTTTCGTTGCGGAAAAGCAGGAACGCCCACACCATAGACCAAACAAGCGCCAATGAACGGTTTACATAAGCTACAGAAAGGTCTACACGTTTAATAATTTGTTGCCATAAAACTGCATAAATGCCTAAAACTAAAAATTCACAGCCAAACCAAAGGATAAAGCCTAAGGATAAAAATTCGTAATTGCCTGCGTACTTTCCGCATACGCCTGCAAAGGAATATATGATAACTGCAAATTGTAAAAATAGCGCCATTGTAAGGCTTATTTTTTTCTTGCTCATTCTGTCAACTCCGAAAGGCTCATAAGCTTATTAAAACTATCAGTAGTAAGAATATAGAAGCCGTAACGTGTACCGCTGTCAACAATCTTGTGGTCGCCTATAGGCTCAATATCGCTTACGAAATAAAGTGATTCAGGAGCTTCTTTCTTGATTTTGTTTAAAATATCAACGTCTTTTTGCTCAAAAACAAAGCGGATAG
>JAZOMK010000393.1:0-10480 GCA_045653985.1 Clostridia bacterium
ATTCTATCAGGATGGAAGGCTTCAATATCAGTAAGCTTTTCACCGATACCTGAGAACTTAATCGGCTTACCTGTTACGGCTTTAACGCTCATTGCAGCACCGCCACGGGCGTCGCCATCAAGTTTGGTTAAGATAACACCGTCAATACCTAACTTTTCATTAAAGCTTTGTGCTACGTTTACGGCATCCTGACCTGTCATAGCGTCAACGGTAAGAAGAATCTCGGTAGGTTTTACTGCTGTTTTTATATCAACAAGCTCATCCATAAGCGCTTCATCAATATGAAGACGACCTGCAGTATCCAGGATAACCGTATCATAAAGATAGCTTTTTGCATATTGGATAGCTTCTTGTGCTGTTTTAATGGGATTTTGTGTGCCTCTGTCAAATACTGCAATTTGAAGCTGACCACCTACAACCTTTAACTGGTCAATAGCGGCAGGACGGTAAATATCGCAAGCAACAAGCAACGGCTTTTTGCCTTGCTTTTTAAGATATCCGCCTAACTTTGCGCACATGGTTGTTTTACCTGCACCCTGAAGACCACAAAGCATATAAACACTTGGTGGTGCAGAAGATACGGTAAGTTTTGAATGGGTTGAACCCATAAGTTCACAAAGTTCATCATTAACTATTTTAACAACCTGCTGGCCCGGTGTAAGAGAATTTAAAACAGCTTCCCCTACTGCCTTTTCAGTTACGCGCTTAACAAAGTCCCTCGCAACGGCAAAGTTTACGTCAGCTTCAAGAAGTGCCATACGCACTTCACGCATTGCCTCTTTAACGTCGCCTTCGGAAAGTTTTCCGCGACTTTTAAGACCTTTAAATACTTTTTGAAGTTTCTCACTTAAACCCTCAAAAGCCATTACATTTCCTCCGTTACTTTTTTAAGCATCTCTGCATATTGTTTGGTTAAAGGATCTTGAGAAAGCATTTCTGCAATTCTGTTAATTTCCTTTTCTTTACTGATGATTTTAAAGCTTTCTTCATAAAAATAAAGCTTCTCTTCGCCTTTTATTATAGTGTTGCGCACAGCCTGACGGGAAATATTTAAAATTTCACCAATCTCGCCCAACGAAAGGTCTTCATCATAGCGCATACGAAGGATTTTTACCTGAGTTTCGGTAAGCAATTTTTCATAGGTATCAAGTAAAATTGCTATTTCCATACCTTCAGCAAGCATGAAAGCACCTCCGCAAAAAATAAAGGCTGTAAACCTTTTTTGATTTACAGCACATATAATATAACTTATTTTAAAATTTGTCAAGCAAAATTAAATAATATTTTTGGCGAATTCTTCCGCATCAAAAGGTCTAAGGTCATCTATGCCCTCACCTACACCTATATAAAGAATAGGAATATTCATTTCCTTAGCAATAGCAACAGCTACACCGCCTTTTGCAGTGCCATCAAGTTTGTTTAAGATTATGCCGTCAATGCCAACTGCTTCTGAAAAGCCTTTTGCCTGCATTAAAGCATTCTGCCCCGTTGTTGCATCAAGCACAAGAATATTCTGTCTTTTGGCTTCGGGATATCTCTGTGAAATAATCCTGCCGATTTTTGAAAGTTCATCCATAAGATTTTTCTTATTATGAAGTCTGCCTGCAGTATCACAGATAAGCACATCAATATTCTTTGCCTTTGCGCTTTCGATAGCATCATAAACAACTGAGGAAGGATCTGCACCGTCTGCCCCCTTCATAATAAGTGCGCCGCTTCTTTTTGCCCATTCGTCAAGCTGTTGTACTGCCGCCGCCCTGAATGTATCTGCCGCGGCAACCATAACCTTTTTGCCTTCCTTTACGTAATAGTTGGCAATTTTACCAATAGCAGTTGTTTTACCAACACCGTTTACACCGGTAACAAGCATAAGCAAAGGAAACTTTTCTTCAGGCATTTCCTGCGAAGTTAAAATATTTGCTATACTTTCTCTTAAATGCTGATATATTACCTCAGAATCGCCAATTTTTTCGCCCTTAACCTTGCTTTTAAGGTCAGAAAGAATTTCCTCGGTAGCGGTAACACCAATATCAGCAGAAACAAGAACCATCTCAAGTTCTTCAAAAAACTCATCATTTATTTCTTTATAATATTTAATGAGGTTTTCAATTTTTGAAGAAATATTATCTTTTGTCTTCTGGAGACCGCCTTTAAGCTTGGAAAGCCAGCCTTCCTTACCAAATATACCCATAAAAAACTCCTTAAGTAAGTTTTACCGAAACTATTTTTGAAACACCCTTTTCTTCCATTGCTACACCATAAAGGCTATCTGCCTCTTCCATTGTAGGTTTACGGTGTGTAATAACGATGAACTGAGTATTTTGTGCAAACTTTCTTAAATATGTTGCGAAGTTGCCTACGTTTGCTTCGTCAAGTGCCGCCTCAATTTCATCAAGAATACAGAAAGGCGTTGGCTTTAATTTAAGCATTGCAAACAATATTGCAATGGCTGTAAGCGCCCTTTCGCCACCTGAAAGAAGGCTTAAAAGCTGCAAGCTCTT
Source organism: Clostridia bacterium (assembly GCA_045653985.1). Classification (GTDB taxonomy): domain Bacteria; phylum Bacillota; class Clostridia; order Christensenellales; family QALW01; genus UMGS1322. The sequence continues at coordinate 2,502 of JAZOMK010000393.1, forward strand.
TCCCGGAGGTTGTGCAACGATTTCAATATCGGCATCAAGAGAATTTTCGCCATCCTGCAATTTAAGTTCCGCTTTACCGCCACCGAAAAGTTCGCTGAAGGTTTTGGTAAAGTGCTTATTGATAAGCTCAAACTGTTCTTTAAACTGTTTGTCCATCTTTTTGGTAAGCTCTTCAATAATCTGCCTTAAATCGCCTGCCGCTTTTTCAAGATCATCGCGCTGGCTTGAAAGATCGTCAAAGCGTTCCTTGGTTTCAACATACTCATCAATAGCATTTACGTTTACGTTGCCAAGAGCGCTGATTGCCTTTTTAAGTCTGTTGATTTCCGTTTGGGCGCCCGTTTGCTTAAAGTCAGGATCACGGAATTCTTCAGCCGTTGCCTGAGTAAGTTCATACTCTTCCCAAATTCTGTTTTCAAGGTAAGATAAATCGTTATCAACCTTTGAAACAGCAAGCTCAACCTTATGGCGTCTTTCGCCTGCATCGTAAATTTCCTGCTCGAATCTGCGACGTTTTTCTTCGTTTTCCTTTAAAAGCGAATTTATGCTTTCGCGTGCTGATTCCTCAGTTTTTTCAAGTTCCTGAACATCAAGAAGCTCAGTTTGCATACTTCCTGTTTTTAAGATGGTATCTTCTTTTTCTTTCTTTGCTTCTTCAAGCTGTTTTTCAAGATTTATACCTTCTGCAAGAAGTTTTACTTTTGCTTCTTCAAGATTTTCAATAAGTTCACCCATACGGTGAGCATTATTTACTATTGCATCAAGTTCTTTTTCAAGACCTGCACATTCAATACGCGCATCGGTAAGTTTTTCAACAAGCTTTTCTTTTTCAAGCTGTTTCTTATTATATTCCGACTGACGGGCATTTATGCTTGCCTGGCTTTCGGTATTTGAATTTTCAAAATTACCCTGCATTGTGTTGATGTTTTCCAGCTCAGTTTTTACTTCGTTAAGAGTATCGTTAAGCTGTTCTTCCTCAAGTTTTAACTCATTTTCGGAATCAACACTTGCCTGCATATCCGCCTTTAATTTATTAAGTTTTTCGATATCGTGTGCGAATTTAATATCAAGTTCGTGAAGTTTATTATCTGCTTCACTAACCTTTGATTCAAAGTTGTTGTACTCTCTTTCAAAATTCTCAACAATATCATTTATGCGGATAATTTCTTTGTTTTTATCCTGAATAATCTTATTAAGCTCATCAATTTCGCGTTCTCTGCCAAGTATGCTGGTTGTTTTCTGACGTTGGCTACCACCTGACATTGAACCGCCTGCATTCATTACATCGCCCTTTAAAGTAACAACTTTAAGCGAATATCCGCAAGAGCGCTGAATTGCTATACCTGTATCAAGGTCATCACAAATAACCGTTCTGCCTAAAAGATTTTCAATAACGTTCTTATATTTACTATCAAAGGAAACAAGACTGCTTGCAGCACCAAAACAACCGTTGATTGATGATGCACGTTTTTCTCTTTCATCCATATTCCTTGCCTGCATTGCCGAAATGGGAAGGAATGTTGCACGGCCTGAATCGGTCTTTCTCAAAAACTCAATTAACACCTTTGCATCTTCTTCAGTAGGTGTTACAATGTTTTGCATTGCTGAGCCAAGTGCCGCTTCGATTGCAACTTCATATTTTTCAGGAACGGAAATTATTTGCGCAATAACGCCTGAAATATGTGATTTTATTTCTAAATCCTGCTCACTTTTCTGTAAAAGTCGTTTTACTGAGAAATTAAAGCCTTCATGGTCACGTTTAAGATCTTCAAGTACCCTTAAACGTGATTGCGCGCCGTTAAGTTCCTGCTTTAAAGTTGAAAGATTTTCGTTTGCATTATCCCGTTCAAAATAAAGCTGTTGCCATTGAGCCTTCAACTGTTCTTTTTCGTTTAATAATACGGCTTTTTCTCTGTCATATTCTTCAGTATCGGAAAGCTGTTCTTTTAAAGCCTCATCAATACTTGTTCTTTGGAGACGAATCTGCTCAGCCATAAGCGCAATTTTTTCTTTGCGCTGTGAAATGCTTGATTTCATAGTTTCAAGACGGCTGATATTTGATTTAACATCAGAAAGTTTATTGATATTTGAAAGCATTTCAGCCTTTAATTCTTCAAGTTCACGGCTCTCTTTTAAAAGGCTTTCTTCACGGCTTGAAACATCTGCTTCAAGCGTCTTTATTTCGGCTTGTTTTTCTTCTATAGCTTTGCGTTTTTCTTCTTCAACGCCCGTATCACCATTTATGGCATCCTGCATTGATTTTATGCGCTTTTCGTTACTGTCAAGTTCATTATTTACACGTTCAATGCCTGATAAAATATTTTGGATACGTTCATCAAGAACGCTGATTTGACCTGAAAGATTTTCATTGCCCGCTGTAAGTTCAAGAAGTTTTTGGCGAATTGTGCTAAGCTCAAGCTCTTTTTCGTTAAGCTGTGCATCAAGAACTTCATTTTCTTTAATAAGTTTTTCAACGTGCTGTGATTTTTCTTCTTTTTCCTGATCAATACCTTCAAGCTGAAGATTGTACTGTTTGCGTCTTTCAACTGCAAGTTCATTCTGGATAAGATAGAAATTAACCTCAATACTACGCAACTGTTCGCGAAGTTGAAGATACTCTTTTGCCGTTTCAGCCTGCTGACCTAAAGGCTCGATTCTTTCTTCAAGGGTATCAATAATATCGTTTATGCGCATAAGGTTATCTGAGGTATGCTGAAGTTTACGTTCAGCCTCCTCTTTACGGGTTTTATATTTTACGATACCTGCCGCTTCTTCAAATACCGCACGACGAACGTCCTGCTTTGCTGACAAGATATTTTCAATTTTACCCTGACCAACGATTGAATAGCCTTCTTTACCGATACCGGTATCCTGGAAAAGGGTAATTATATCCTTTAACCTGCAACCGTTACGGTTTATGTAATATTCACTTTCACCGCTTCTGTAAAGGCGACGAGTGATAACAACTTCTGAATATTCAATATCAAGGCCTTTATCTTCATTATCGAAAATAAGCGAAACCTCGCAATATGAAAGAGGCTTACGGCTTTCAGTACCCTTAAAAATAACGTCAGCCATATTTGCGCCACGCAGCTGTTTTGCACTTTGTTCACCTAAAACCCAGCGCACAGCATCAGAAACGTTACTTTTTCCGCTTCCGTTAGGGCCTACAATAGCCGTTATGCCGTTGGAAAAGCTGATATCAAGTCTTTCGGCAAATGATTTAAAGCCGAAAACTTCCAATCTCTTTAGAAACATGAGTCCTCCAAAGTTACTTCTTAATTTTATTTAATGCTTCTTTTGCCGCTGCCTGCTCAGCACGTTTTTTGCTTGTGCCTACGCCTTTGCCTAAAGGTTTTCCGTTACAGAAAACTTGTGATGTAAAGGTTGCGTTATGGGATGGGCCTTCAACCGAAAGAAGCTTATAATCAATATCGACGTTGCCATTGCGGAACAAATATTCCTGCAAGGCTGTTTTATAGTCTGAAGGTCTTTCCGTAGGATCTTTTAAAGTTTCGTCAAGTACGGTAAGAATAACCTTTTCGGCTTCAAAAAAACCACCATCAAGATAAACAGCCGCAAAGACCGCTTCAAGGGTATCAGACAAAACACTTGGCTTGTTTGCACCGCCTGATGCCTTTTCACCTGCACCTAAAAGGATATGCTCAGAAAGCCCTATACGTTCAGCCGCGCCTGATAAAGGCTCTTCGGAAACGATAGATGCGCGAAGCCTTGTAAGCCTGCCTTCATCGTAATCTTCAAACTTATGATATATATAATTACTTATTACGTTTTCAAGTACAGCATCGCCTAAAAACTCAAGGCGCTGATTATGTTTAACGTTATGCTCCGCCCCATATGAGCAATGGGTAATCGAAAGCTCCAACAAGTTTTTATCCTTAAAAACGTAGCCTATTTTTTCTTCTAAATTTCTCATAAAAACCGCATAAGCACAGGCTCGTTATTTTTGAGCCTGTGCATCAATCCAGAATTACTTTTTTGCTTCTATGTACTTAACGATGTCGCCTACTGTTTTAAGATTTTCAAGTTCATCTTCATCAATTTCGATACCGTAATTTTCTTCAACTTCAAGTAAAAGTGTTGCGATATCCATTGAGTCAGCCTTGAGATCCTTAATAAGATCACTTTCTGCGGTAATTGTGCTTGCATCAGCACCGAGAAGTTCTGCTATCTGATTTTTTACTTCTTCAAACATATTTCTTCCTCCTAAAAAAATAAATATAAAGACGATTTATTCATTAACGGTCATGTTAGGAATGTTCTCTTTAATAACACCCACAACATCCGCCTGAACCATTTTAATTGCCTGCTCAATATTTGCGTGCATTGTATTTGCCTTTGATGAGCCGTGGCCTTTAATAACGACGCCATCAACACCTAAAAGCGGTGCGCCGCCGTAAGCATTATAGTCCATTGATTTTTTAAGGTCTTTCAATGCAGGTTTAAGCAATAAAGCGCCAATCTTTGTACGAAGGGATGCCATAAAGCTTTTTTTCATTGTGCCTATCATAAAAGAAGCAAAACCTTCCATACTTTTAAGCATAAGATTGCCTGCAAAACGGTCAGCTACCATAACATCAACCCTATCAACAAGGTCTCTGCCCTCTGCATTACCAATAAAATTAACTAAATTCTGTTCTTTTATAAGTTCAAATGATGCTTTTGTAAGTTCGTTGCCCTTAGTATCTTCCGTACCAACGTTAGCAAGGCCTACACGAGGATTTTCAACACCTAAAACCTTTTCCATATAAATGCTGCCCATTACGGCAAACTGTGCTAAGTTTATAGGTTTACAATCCATATTTGCACCACAATCAATGAGCATTGCGCCCTTTTGACCATTAGGTAATACAGGTGCAAGTGCGGGACGATTGATGCCTTTTATTCTACCCAAACGAAGTTGAGCACAAGCAAGGCAAGCACCTGTTGAACCACAGGTAATAAAGGCATCGCCCTTCTTTTCCTTTAAAAGCAACTGTCCTACTACCATAGAAGAATCTTTCTTCTTTTTGATTGCTTCGACGGGATGCTCATCCATAGAAATAACTTCAGTTGCATTTACAACCTCAACTTTTTCTTTATCAAAAGTATATTTTTCAAGTTCCGCTTTAATTACGTCTTCAGGACCTGTGAAAATAACGGAAAAATCTTTACGTTGATTAAGCTTTTCTATAGTACCCTTAACAATTTCTACAGGGGCATTATCGCCACCCATTGCATCAATAATAAGTTTCATTTTATCACCTTGAGAGAACTTCAGCAATATCGTAAAGTTCTTTATCAAATTCTTTTGTCATTGCACAAGCTTCCATAATATCCATATCAAAAAGCTTTTTGTTTTTAGTGCCTACGCATCTGCCGCCAATGCCCTGCTTTACAAGGTTTACGGCATATGCACCGAAACGGCTTGCAAGTAAAACGTCGCTTGCGCTGGGTGAACCACCACGCTGGATATAACCTAAAACGGTTGTTCTTGTATCCATGCTGGTTCTCTTTTTAATTTCCTCAGCAAGTGCAGCACCCTTTGCAGCACCTTCAGCAACAACTACGATGCTTGAGTTTTTACCTGCATTCTTGCTTTGTTCAAGCTTATCGCAAAGACCTTCAATAGTCCAAGAAAGTTCAGGCACGATAATATATTCAGCACCACCGCAAAGACCTGCATAAAGGGCAATATCACCGCATCTGTTACCCATAACCTCAATAATACTTACGCGGTCATGGCTTGCCATAGTATCACGAATTTTTGTAATAGCATCAAGTACTGTATTAACTGCAGTATCAAAGCCTAAAGTATAATCAGTATAAGCAAGGTCATTATCAATAGTACCGGGGATGCCAATTGCAGGTATGCCAAGCTGCGTAAGTGCTTTACAGCCTTTAAATGAGCCATCGCCACCGATTACAACAACACCGCAGATATTATTTTTTCTGATATTTTCAAGTGCTGTTTTCTGACCTTCTTCAGTTTTAAACTCAAGGCATCTGGCTGTACGTAAAATAGTACCGCCACGATTTATAATATTGCCTACGGAACGGTTGTCCATAGCTATCATTTCATTTTCGATAAGACCGTTATAACCTTTGATAACGCCTACCATCTCAAAACCTGCCGCAATACCGTTACGCACGATTGAACGTATGCAAGCATTCATTCCGGGCGCATCACCGCCGCTTGTGAGAACTGCAATTCTTTTCTTTTCCATTTTTCTGTGTACTCCTTATATATGCTACGAATAATTTATTATAACATTTTTCACTTTATTTGGCTACATATAAATTTATTTTTTAACAATTTTAACGTTTTCTTCGCCAAACATTTCTTTTAATACATCAATTAAGCCGTCATCATAACGTATCCTTACGCCAAATTCTTCTTTAAGGCGCTCGTTTTCATAATAAAGAATCAATTTTGCTTTGCCTTTAACGTCACTTACCATAACGCGAAGCTGACCGATATGCGAATCGGTTTTATCTTTAATACGAATCCATACTTCTACTTCGGCAGTTTCATCATCTTCAGTTGCAGGCATAACGTTATTTATTAAAATTGTGGGTTGTTCTTCGTCACGTATACTTAATTTACCCATAACCGTAACGATATTATCCTCATAAATAAATTTGCCGCATTTTTGAAGGGATTGAGGGAACGCAAGACAAGTTATTGTTGAATATAAATCTTCAATGGTAACAAAAGCCATCATTGAACCGCTTTTAGTTGCTTTTTTCCTGATTGAAGTAATTATGCCTATAAATTTAACGTCTTTATTATCAAGACGCATCATTTCATCAGAAATTATGTTTTCACCGTTTTCATCGGTTTCAACGCGGATTTCAGAAAGATTGAAGCCTAATTCTTTCACTTTATTTTTGTATCTCTCAAGAGGATGTCCGCTTAAATATACGCCAAGCATTTCTTTTTCAAGTGCTAAAAATTGTAAACGCGGATATTCTTCAAGAGGTTTTATTGTTTGTACTTGAACTTCTTGTGCAATATTAAAATCATCAAAAAGCGAAAGTTGACCTTCAAGGCTGTTTTTTGCCCTGCTTGCCGCGCCATCAAGAATAGCCTCATAACTACCAAGAAGTGCCCTGCGGGTGTACTTTGTAAAATCAAAGGCACCTGCTTTTATCATACTTTCAACCATACGCTTATTAACGTCAGACATATGGACAGTACGTGTAGCAAAATCATCAAGCGAAGTAAAATCGCCATTCTTTTTGCGATCTTCTACTATTGAATTAACGCCTGAAATACCAACGTTTTTAATGGCACTTAAACCAAAACGAATGGCATCTTTACCTACGGGTGAAAATCCCGAAAGGCTTGTATTAACATCAGGCGGAAGAATTTTTATATCGTGATCTCTACAATAGCCGATATACCTTGCGGTTTTATCTTCATCACCTAAAAGTGAGTTAAGCATTGCCGCCATAAACTCAAGGGGATAATAGCATTTTAAATATGCAGTCTGATAAGCAACAACAGCATAAGCCGCCGCGTGGGATTTATTAAATGCGTACTGAGCAAACACTGCAATTTTATCAAATATTGCATTGGCGGTTGCTTCATCAATACCATTTCTTACTGCGCCCGGTACTGTTATTCTGCCATCTTCTTCAAGACCGTGAATAAATACCTGGCGTTCAAATTCCATTGCTTTTTGGTCCTTTTTACTCATTGCACGACGCATTATATCGCTTCTGCCCAACGAATAACCTGCAACATCACGTACTATTTGCATAACCTGTTCCTGATACACCATACAGCCATAGGTAACTTCAAGAACGTTTTTCATTATGGGGTGCTGATATTCAACCTGGTCAGGATGTTCTTTACCAAAAATATACTTAGGTATACTATCCATGGGGCCGGGACGATAAAGGGCAATACCTGCCACAATATCTTCAAAGCAAGAGGGTTTAAGCTCTTTCATAAATGAGCGCATACCGTTGCT
>JAZOMK010000394.1:0-9011 GCA_045653985.1 Clostridia bacterium
AACTGCTACGGTGAATTTGTTGAAGAAATGGAGCCTATTGAAGCAGGCGCAGATATAATGGTAGGCTCATTGATTAAAAACGCAGGCGGTGGTATTGCACCTACGGGCGCATACATCGCAGGTCGTGCTGATTTAATTGAAAGAATTTCTTACCGCATGACAGCACCTGGCATAGGCGCAGAGGTTGGCAGTTATGCCGCAAGTTATCTGCCCTTCTTCCAAGGTATTTTCCTTGCCCCGCAGACGGTGGCACAAGCACTTAAAGGCGCAATCTTCTCTGCTAAGATTTTAGAAGAATTTGGTTACACCCCTTCACCTGCATGGGATGAGGACCGCGGTTGTATAATTCAATCCGTATGCCTTAACACAGAGGAAAATTTAGTTGAGTTCTGCAGGCAGATTCAGGCAGTTTCGCCCGTTGAAGCCTTTGTAGTTCCTGAAGCATGGGCAATGCCGGGATACACTGATAAAGTTATTATGGCGGCAGGTACATTTGTTCAGGGCGCATCAATAGAATTAAGCGGCGATGCACCCATCAGAGAACCATATATGTTTTATATGCAGGGCGGTATAGTTTATCATCAGGTTAAAGCGGCAATACTTTGTGCCGTTAAAAATATGAACGGAGGTAAATAAAATGGTAACGTTAAAAAAGGCAAACATACTTATTCCTAAAAATAATATTGATCTCTTTAAATACGCTTGTGTAGCTTGCGACCAATTTACAGGCGACAAAGAATATTGGGATAAGGTTGATTCCCTTGCAAAGGATGCTTATTCAACCTACAATATCACTTTCCCTGAAATTTATTTAGGCAAGGATAACGATGCAAGAATCAAAAACATCAATAAAACCATGAACGATTATCTTGAAAAAGATATTTTTGATGAAATCGAAAACTCAATTATCTACATTGAGCGCACACTTAACGATGGCAAAGTCCGCAAAGGTCTTGTACTTGCCTGCGACCTTGAAGCTTACGAATATAAAAAAGGCACAAAATCTCTTATCCGTCCTACAGAAGGCACCATCGAAGACCGCCTTCCCCCAAGAGTTAAAATAAGAGAAAACGCACCAATGGAACTTCCCCATATTATGCTTTTAGTTGACGATGCAAAAAATATCTTAATCGAAAGCATCAAAGCAGAAGATATTACTTTATTGTACGAAACACCCCTTATGCAATCAGGCGGAAGCATTAAGGGCTATAAGCTTTCTGATAAAAAAGCTGATGAAATCATCAACAATCTCCCCCTTGTTGATTGCAAAAACGGCGATGATATTATCCGCATTGCAGTTGGCGACGGAAACCACTCACTTGCAACTGCAAAAAAATGCTGGGAAAACATAAAGCCCACGTTAAGCGAGGAAGAAAAACTTACACATCCTGCACGTTTTGCTTTATGTGAAGTTGTAAATCTTCATTCCTCCGCCCTTGAGTTTGAACCTATCCACCGCATCCTTTATAACGTTGATACTGATAAGTTCTTATCCGTACTTGAAGCCAATAAGGATGAAAACGGACAAAAAGTTACCGTAATTATCAAGGATATGGTAAAAGATTTTTATATTTCGCCCTCACATTGCTTGACGGTAGGCACAATACAGAATATAATAGATACGTACTTGGCAGAAAACGGTGGCGAGGTGGACTATATCCACGAGCCCGAGCAGGTTGAAAAAAATGCACAAAACGACAACGCAGTAGGCTTGCTTATTCCCGGCCTTGATAAAGGCGACCTTTTCCCTGCCGTTTTACAAAACGGTGCTTTGCCCAGAAAGACTTTCTCAATGGGCATGGGCATTGATAAAAGATATTATTTTGAAGCAAGAAAAATTAAATAGGAGATAGAAAAAATGATTAAAATTGCAAAATTTGGCGGAAGCTCACTTGCTGATGCAGGTCAGTTCAAAAAAGTAAAGGACATTATCTTTAAAGACGAAGCACGTAAATTCGTTGTTCCCTCTGCACCCGGTAAAAGAGATAAAAATGATGAAAAGGTTACAGACCTTTTATACAAATGCTATGCACTTGCCTCTGCTGAGCAGGATACAAGCGAGGCTTTTGAAAAAATCGCACAGCGCTATGAAGGTATTAAAAATGACCTTAACTTAAAGACAGATATCCGTTCATACATCAATGATATTAAGGCTAAAGTTGATGGTGGTGCATCCATTGATTATACTGCATCACGCGGTGAATTTTTAAACGGCCTTCTTTTAGCTGAATATCTTGATTATAAGTTTGTTGATGCTGCTGAAGTTGTTTTCTTTGACGGCAAGGGCGTTCTTGATGCCGAAAAAACAAACACCATTATGGCAAAGCGCCTTGCAAAGTACGGCAAAGCAGTTATCCCCGGCTTCTATGGTTCACTTCCTGATGGAAGCATCAAAACCTTCTCTCGTGGCGGCAGCGATATTACAGGTTCACTTGTTGCACGTGCAGTAAATGCTGACATCTATGAAAACTGGACTGACGTTTCAGGCTTTATGGTAACAGACCCCCGCATTGTACCTGAAACAAAGTCAATCAGCTATATTACTTACAAAGAGCTTCGTGAGCTTTCATACATGGGCGCTGCAGTTCTTCACCAGGACGCAGTTTTCCCGGTACAGCAAAGCGGTATTCCCATAAACATCCGCAACACCAACGCACCTGAAGACGCAGGTACAATGATCGTTTCAAAAATTGATCCCGCCCTTCAGACAGAGGATATCAAAATTACAGGTATTGCAGGCCATAAAGGCTATTGCGCCATTACCATTGAAAAAAGCATGATGAACTCTGAGCTTGGTATCGGCAGAAAGTTCCTTGAAATTTTTGAGCGCAACAACATTCTTTTTGAGCATCTTCCCTCAGGCGTTGATACAATGACAGCAGTATTAAATGCAAAAGCTATTCAGGGCAAGCTTGATAACGTTATTCAGGCTATCCACGACGAACTTACCCCTGATTCAGTTGAATTCGTACCTGACCTTGCTTTATTGGCAGTTGTTGGCCACCGTATGGCAAAAAGTGCAGGTCTTGCAGGTAAAATCTTCACCGCTTTAGGTAAAGAGCATATCAACATCCGCACCATCGACCAGGGTTCAAGCGAAATCAATATTATCATCGGTGTTGACGAATGTAACCTTGAAAAAGCAATCCGCGTTATTTATGACGCATTCAAAAACTAATGAGAAAGAAATTAGCCATCCTTTCCTTAATAATGGCAATTCTCCTTTCCCTTTACGGCATTTTAAGCGTTGTTACCTTGCATAACAACGCTTCCTTTTCACCTGATTACAGTATGGTTGATCTTGATGAAATTCTTAATAAAACCGATTTTTCAGAAGATGACTACAAAACGCTGTTTTATCAAACGGGCCTTGGCAAATATGCCATTGACAGCATAAAGGGTACGGCAGATTTTAAGGAAAGGGTAAAAGAATATCAGCAACTCTTTTTTAAGCAAACAGACTATACTTGTTCTCGTGAAGCCATAACAACCAATATGGAATATTTTGTCGATGCTGAGGGCGAATATATCCATGGCTTTAAAATGTTTGACGTAAAGGACGGCTACGTGCTTATAATGGAATCAAGCCACTCCTTTGGCTGGCGTCATGGCCACGCAGGCATTGTGGTAAGTAATGGTAACGCAGTTTTAGAAGCGCCCATTATCGGTCAGCCTACGCAAAAATACATGATTTCCACGTGGACAAAGTACCCCACTTTTATAATGCTTCGCTTAAAAGATACGTCCGATGCTAAATTAAAGGAAATCGCCCTTGATGCTGAAAAATATCTTGACGATTCCGTTTACAATCCCCTTGCAGGCGTTTTTAAAAAAGACCAGGGGCAAAGCCCTGATAGCGTTCAATGCGCCTACCTTGTGTGGTACGCATTTTTTAACCATGGCATTGATATTGACTCCGACGGTGGCAACATCGTAACAGTAAAAGATATTAAAGACTCCGATTTATTTGAGGTTGTGCAAATTTACGGCTACAACCCTGCCGATTTCTGGTAATCGGGCATATTTAAAGCACATTAAAATAGCATAAAGCATCTTTACACCGCCACTCTTTTTTGGTATAATATTCTGAAAAGGAGTGGTTCTTTTGTTAAACTCGCTAAAAACGTATTTTGATAATATTGATAAGAATTTAGTGCCGTCATTAAGGTGCATTGTAAAAAAGGGTAATGAAACCGTTTTTGAGTATTTTTCTGCTCGCGAAGATATTTATGAAAGCGAAAAAGAAAAAGACCTTTATTTTATTTATTCTGCTACAAAAGTAATAACTTGTACAGCAGTATTGCGCCTTTTTGAAGACGGTTTACTTTCTCTTGATGACCCCGTATATAAATATCTGCCCGAATATAAGGACCTTTACGTTGCAGAAAATCCGCAACGTGCTGAAGGTTTAATTGATGAAAAAATGCCCAAGGCAAAAAACGTTCTTACTATTCGCCACTTATTGAGTATGCAAGGTGGATTTTCATACAACATCAATCACCCTGAAATAGAAAAGGCAATAAAAGAATCTGAGGGCAACATTTCTACCCGTCAGATAGCAGCGGCAATAAGTAAAATGCCACTTTTGTTTGAGCCGGGCACAGACTACAAGTATTCTTTGTGCCACGATATTCTCGGTGCGATTATTGAGGTTGTAAGCGGGTTGAGCTTTTTTGATTATCTTGATAAAATAATTTTCACACCTTTAGATATGAAAAACACTTTTTTCTCACCTGACGACGAGCAATTTAAAAGAATGCACCGCCAATATTACGTTGAGCCAACATTCCCTATTGCCATTGAAAGAAAACCTTTTTGCCCATATTCAGTCTATAAAAATTGGCAAAGTGGCGGTGGCGGACTTGTTTCAACAGTTTATGATTATATAAAATTCGCATCCTGCCTTGCAAACGGCACTTCTGAAAACGGATATCGCTTATTAAAAAAAGAAACTATTGAGCTTTTCAAAATACCTCAACTTTCAGAAAAAGGAAAAGAGTCCTTTGGCGTTGATAAATATGGCTACTCTTACGGTTTAGGCGTGAGAGTGCACGTTAACCCTGATGCAAGCAATACATTAGCGCCCATAGGCGAATTTGGTTGGAATGGCGCGGCAGGCGCCTTTACACTGATAGACCCTGATAACAAAATTTCCATTGCCTATACTGAGCACGTATACGCAAGCAGTTACACACAAACAAACGTTCAGCACGCTTTAAGAAACTTAGTTTACAAGGAATTAGTTAAAGGAGATTAACCATGATTATTGAAAAATGGTGTGCAGATGAAATTTTCTTTACTGCAAATGATGTTTATGATGATCCTTTTATGGAAGTTGACCTTTCCGTAACATTCACCCACGAAAACGGCAAAACTCTTGTCCGCCCTGCCTTCTGGTATGGTGAAAATACTTGGTGCGTCCGTTTTGCACCAACTGAAACAGGTATCTGGACATATACTACCGCCTGCAATAACAGAAACGATAGTGGCTTACATAGCATAAAAGGCGAAATCACCTGTGTACCTTATGAAGGCGACCTTGAAATTTATAAGCGCGGTTTTATTAAAGTTTCCGAAAACAACCGCTATTTCACATATGCTGACGGCACTCCCTTTTATTATTTAGGCGATACCCATTGGCTTATGCACGGTGAACCACTTAATGAATCAAACATTGAGGGTATTGACTCTACCTTTAAATTTATGGTTGATTACCGTATTTCCCAAGGTTGTACGGTTTATCAATCACAACCGTTGGGTCTTGTATTTAATGATGGTTTTAAGGAAAAAGACTTAAAAATCTTTAATAGCTTTGATGAAAAGTATAAATACATTGCAAAAAGAGGTTTGCTTCATACAAACTCACAAATCACCTTTGCAACAAAAATCGTTGAAAATCAATATAACCCTGAATTTTTAGTTAAAATGGCAAAAATGTGGGTTGCACGCTTTGGTGCATATCCCGTTATGTGGACTATTGCCCAAGAGGTCGATCCTGACCACTACGGGCACATAAACAACACAAGATGGCATATCGTTGCCGAAACACTTTATTTAAACGATTGTTATAAACATCCTTTAACAGGGCATATGTGCCACAGCGGTGCTTGTAATTCTTCTACTACCACCTTTGGCGATAAATATTATCATTCATGGTTTGGTATGCAGCCCGGCAGTTTTAATGCTGAACATTTCGAGGATTTTTATAACTTCAGAAAAACAAAGCCTCTTGTTATTTATGAAGCCGGCTATGAAAATTTATGGGCAAATAAGTATGAGGTTTACGCTTATGCCTACTATGCACATTTTGCAGGAGCCTGCGGTTACGGTTATGGCGCACATGGTGTATGGTATTTTAACCGTGATGCCCATAAATGGATGGATTACGGCGGATATATGCACTGGTTTGAAGGCGTAAAGCAGGAGGGCGCAAAAAAGTTATATATTGCCAAAAACTTCTTTACCTCTTTTGATTGGTGGAACATTATCCCCCATTACCACAATAAAGAATATTGGTCAGCACCTATTAAGGATTCTATTTATTCAACGCTCCACAACCATACCCACTTTATTTTTGAACATACTTCAACAAAAAGTGATTATACGTTATATAAGGTTGAAAACGGCACCTATTCTCTTTTATGTTTTGAACCTGAAAAAGATATTTATACCGATTTAGGCATTGTTGAAGTTTCCGACAATACCGCATATATACCTAAAATTGATGATAACCCCCACGCAACCATAACAATCCTTACTAAAAAACGCGAAATTTTTGATAAGCATCAAAAGAACATTAAAACGGAAAATCTTGAAAGTATGCTTATTTTTAAGGGCGATAAGTTAAAGCTTGTTACCTCTGAGCCTTGCACCTTTACAGTAGATGATGAAAGCATTGCAAAAATCGAAGGTGATTATCTTATTGCGCAAGGTAAAAACGGTCTTGTTACCGTTAGCGCAACAAGCAATGATAAAGTAATTACGCGTAAATTCCTTGCTGTAAGGCAGGATAAAACATCCCTTCCTTTACAGCCTGAAACAATTACTCCCCTTTGCCTTGAGGGCGATGTATTTAAGCCACAATCAGCCAATGCAAGGGTTGTACCGCTTTTCACCCCTGAAAATTATTGGCATCAGCAAGCAAAAATGGAGATTGTTGATGAAAATGGCGAACCATCATTCCGCGCAAAGGTTGTTGAAAACTTCGGCATAACCCCCATATGCGATGGCGATATTTACATCCGCTATACTGATTGGCTTGGAAACGTTCATAAACCTAAAAAGTTTACGATTACAGGCTACGGTGAGCCAAGCCTTACATTAACCGCTACGGCAACCTCCAGCGATTGGCACGATAAATACGATAAACGCGGGTTGCCTGAAAGGGCATTAAGCGGCTCAACCACAAGATTTTCAGGCTGGGGCAGTTCTGAAAAATGTTCCTTTGAGCATCCCGTTTCCCTTATCGTTACTTTAAAAGAGCCAAGTTATATAAACTTAATCAAATTGTATCTTACCGATTTACGCTACACCTTAAAGAGTTTTGACGTCGTTGTTGAAAACGCAAGCGCAAAAACTACTATTGCGGAAGTCAGGGATAACAAGGAAATCATACTTGATTTTAATTTTGATAAGATTCTTGTTGAAAAAATCCATATAATATGTTATAAAGGTGATGGTGAAGATTATGCACGCATCGACCAAATTAACGCTTATTTAAAATAGGAGGAACTATTATGACTATACAAAAATGGACGGCAGGCGAAATTTTCTTTTACGCCAATGATGCTTACGAAAACGCCTTTATGGACGTTGACCTTTCCGTAACGTTTACAAATGAAGATGGTGAAAACTTTATTCGCCCTGCTTTCTGGCTTGGCGAAAATAAATGGTGCGTTCGTTTTGCACCTATAACCTTAGGTAAATGGACGTACGTTACTGCTTGCTCAAATAAAGCAGATGACGGCTTAAATAATATAAAAGGCGAGTTAACCTGCGTTCCTTATGAAGGCGACCTTGAAATCTACAAGCGTGGCTTTATTAAGGTTTCCGAAAACCACCGCTATTTTACATATGCTGACGGCACACCTTTCTATTATTTAGGTGATACCCATTGGCTTATGCAACGTGAACCTTTTGAATCCTCAAACGTTGAGGGCGTTGATTCTACCTTTAAGTTCATCGTTGATTACAGAATTACACAAGGCTTTACCGTTTATCAGTCAGAGCCTATCGGCTTGTCTTTCAGAAACGGTGTAGGCGAAACAGAGCTTAAAAAACTTGAGGATATGGATAATAAATTCAAGTATATTGCAGAAAAAGGCTTGTTACACACCAACGCACAGCTTTTCTTTGCCCGTGAAATAGATACTAATGAGTATTATCCCGAACTTTTAATTAAATTAACAAAAATGTGGGTAGCACGTTACGGTGCATATCCCGTTATGTGGACAATCGCCCAGGAAGTTGACCCCGACCATTACAACTTCTTTGACGTATCAAAATGGTCTATCGTTGGCGAAACCTTATATTTAAACGATTGCTATAAGCATCCATTAACAGGCCATATGTGCAACCAGACGCGTTGTAAACCCGATACCACAAAATGGGGCGATAAATATTATCATTCATGGTTCGGTATGCAACCTCAAGGCTTTGCCCTTAACCATTTCAGAGAATTTTACAACTATAAAATCACAAAGCCTATCGTAAACTACGAAACAGGCTACGAGCATTTATGGAGTGATAAAAAATCAGCCTACTGCTATGGTTATTTCTCATACTTAAATGGTGCTTGCGGTTATGGTTATGGTGCCCATGGTATCTGGAATGGTAACATTTCAACAAAGGAATGGATGAACTATGGCGGTTATATCTGCTGGTTTGAAGGCGTAAGGCAGGAAGGTGCAAAGAAGTTTATGATTATGAACAACTTCTTTAAAGCCTTTGATTGGTGGAACATTGTCCCCCATTATCAGGAAGCTGAATGGTGGACTTCACCTAACCCATAT
>JAZOMK010000395.1:0-2412 GCA_045653985.1 Clostridia bacterium
CGCCTACGCCGCCGTGCATACCACAGGCATATTCCTTGCCCTTATAAAAAGCATTAAAGAAAAAGCTCATTGTGCCGGGTGTATGGCCGGGGGTTGACACGCAACGGATAGTTGTATTACCTAAAGTTATAATATCGCCATCCTTTAATAAAACGTCAGGCTCAAAGGCTTCACCATATTCGGTACCAAGCTCCTTTGCCCACGTTAAATCAAGCTTGCCGTTTGCAAAATCACGGTCGGCTTCACCTATAAAGGTTTTTGCGCCCGTCATTTCAACTAATGCTTTGGTTGCGCCTAAGTGGTCATAATGGCCATGGGAATGAACAATATATTTAATATCCATAGGATTTAAGCCCATTATGTGCATATTCTCAATTACTTGATACAATGTTTGAGGATAGCCGGAATCAATCATAATAAGCCCCTCACCGGTATCAATAACGTGGCTTGAACCCTCTACTGCGCCAACAAAATACAAATTATCTGCCATTTTAATAGGCTTCATATATCCAAGCCAAGGTTTTAACAAATCCATAAAAGCACTCCTAAATAAAATATTCATCGCCATCATGGGCAATTAAGATGGGATAAGGTACGGTTTTGCAGATATCAAGCAAACGCTTTTCGCCGTTATCAACTTCCCAACCGGGATAAATGCGCGTATGCCATTTATCTGAAACGTGTATAAACAAAAGTTTTTTGAATTTTGATTTTTCAAGAAGCGTAAGTGCCGTTTCAGGCTGATAATGAGTTGCCTCGCAAAGACAGATATCAAATTCTTCCACTTGTGAAATTTTTGGAAAATCAGAAAAATCGCTCCACAAATCCCCCGTATGAAGAACTTTTTTATTCTCCTTTTTAAAATATAAAACGTAAGCGAAACTACAAGGATCGCCCTCGCATCTTCCCTTTGTTCTTAAATGCGCCGTTCTTATTGCCGTAACGGTAAGATTTTCATCATCATAAATTACGCCATCATCAACAGCTTTGTATTCTACCTTTATACTTCCTGCATTTTCATGAAGTGCAAAAATCCAATTTTTTAAAGGTTCAATTGCCGTTTCCTCAGGTAAAAATAAAGTAAAAGGCATTTCACGCAGCCTTTCATATTTGGTTACTTGTTTAATTAAACCTGAAAGCCCGCCTGCATGGTCATCGTGCATATGTGTAATAAATGTTGCCCTTACATCCTTAATAAGCAAGCCTTTCCTTCTTAAAAGAGCTTCGCAAGGTGCGCCCGCATCAACAAGATATAATATACCATCGGTTTCATACGCCGTTGATGAATTAAAACGGCTAAAGGAAGAATCCCCATGGCCTGTACCCAAAGTATAAATTCTCATAAAACCTCTCCTTAAAGAGTTGCTAATTGATATATTAAAGTATGAAGCGCTGCTTCATCAAACTTCAATCCTGTTTTTAAGCCTTCATCGGTTTCATAACAAAGGTCAACGGCTTTTTTAAGTTTTAAAACGGTTGTTTTGTTACAGATACCTTCAAGGCGCTTAAAAATAAAATCCCTTAAACCTAAAAGTGAGATTATCTCATTGCGCGGTGTTTTTTCATCAATTAAAGTTTTTATCCTTAAAAGTTGACGATATTGCTTTGATATTGCACCTAAAATAAGCAATGGCTCTTCTTTATTCATAAGCATACCGCTTAAAAGCATCAGCGCTGATTTTAAGTTTTTATCAAGGATGGCATCAGTCATTTTAAAGATGTTATAATCATTGCTTGGTGTAACTACTGCCAAAATATCATCTTTATTTACCGTTCCCTCTTTTTTGTAAGAAGAAAGTTTTTCAAGCTCAGTAATTAAAGCATCGGGGCGGGCATCAGCATATTCAATTAAGAATTTAATGGCTGAAGCGTCAATATCTACAGAAAAACCCCTTAAAGTTTTTACTATCCACCTTGAAAGCTCATCATCATTAAGCGCATTAAATTCTACTACCGCATGATTTAAAAGTGCCTTATAAAGCTTTTTGCGCTTATCGGGTTTTTGGCTTAAAATTACAAATACAGTTGTATCAAGGGGATTTTTTAAATACTCAATAAGTCTATCTTCCCCATCAGCCTTGCCCGTGGTGTTTAAAAACGTACTTTCTTCAAGCACAACCATGCGTTTTTCAGATAAAAAGGGGAAAGTTTCAAGGGCGGTACATATTTCATCACCGCCTGCATCGGAAGATAATACCGTAAGATTAACATCACGCATATCTTCGCTTATAACAGCGTTTTCAAGCTGTTTTAAGGCGCTGCGCATTACGTAGCGTTCTTCGCCCTGAAAAAAGTATACAGGCTTTATTTCGCCGTTTTTAAGGGTTTTAAAAAACTCAGTATGGTTCATGTTCAACTCCTGATATACGTTAGAGAACTTTCGCCTTTGCGAACTCTGTTTAAATTGATTTT
>JAZOMK010000396.1:0-1338 GCA_045653985.1 Clostridia bacterium
CAGCCGATAAGATCAAATATGAAATATCTGCCTTCAGGCAATTTTATGGCGTGTTCGCGGTCAACGCAGATATATTTATTGCGCAATGCTTCAGCGGCATCGCGATCATATATCTTTTCAAGGAACAAAAAGGCGCACTCATCGCCAAGACGAGTGCCTTTTACGTTATACCTTATATAGTTGCCCTTATCTTCCACAAAAATATACTCAAGCTCAAGAAAGCGCTCAAGATAATCCGAAAGATTATTGACTTTAATTTCGCCACGAATACCCTGAGGTTTTGCGACGATACCTATTCTGATATAATCCATAATTTAGATAATGTCAACGATAACTCGCTTTTCTTCCTTTGAAGATGCTGCCTTTACGACAGTACGGATAGCACGTGCAATTTTGCCCTGCTTACCGATTATCTTGCCCATATCTTCCTGAGCAACACGAACTTCGATAACAACAGCATCATCACGTTCTACGCGAGTAACATTAACTTGTTCCTTTTCGTTTACAAGCTGTTTTACTATGTACTCAACTAAATTTTCCACAGGATCACCTTAATTACTCAAGACCTGCAATCTTAAGAAGCTTCTTTACAGTTTCTGTGGGCTGTGCACCCTTTTTGATCCATTCCTGAGCCTGTTCAACGTCGATTTTGATTTCAGCAGGATCTGTCATGGGGTTGTAGTAACCGATGTTTGCAATAGCCTTGCCATCACGAGCATTGCGGCTTTCTGAAACAACAACACGATAGAAGGGAGCCTTCTTTGCACCAAGTCTTGTAAGTCTGATTTTTTCCATTTTATTTTCCTCCAATAAAAAAAATTATTTTATATTTAAGTTTTTTAACTTATCTGAATTTAGGGAAGCCGCCTTTTTTACCGCCTTTTGCGAAAAGACTAAAGCGCTTCATCATTTGTTTTGTCTGGTTAAATTGTGCTATTAACTGATTAACTTCTTGAACGCTTGTACCGCTACCCATAGCGATTCTGCGTCTTCTTGAAGCATTTAAAAGATCAGGATTCTTTCTTTCTTTTTTAGTCATTGAAAGAATTATTGCTTCTAAACGATCAATACGTTTTTCGTCAATTTCCTGCTGTGAAAGCTTTTGGGTATCTAAACCCGGTATTGCAGGCAATGATTTTAAGATATCTTTCATTGAACCCATTTTACGCATTTGCTTAAACTGATCAAGGAAATCCTGCAAATCAAATTTATTTTGCCTTATTTTTTCATGAAGTTTTAACCCTTCAGCTTCATCAAAATTTTCCTGAGCTTTTTCAATTAAAGATAAAACATCACCCATACCAAGTATACGGGATGCCATTCTATCAGGATGGAAGG
>JAZOMK010000397.1:0-10402 GCA_045653985.1 Clostridia bacterium
TAAGACCGCTTGGCCTCCGACTTAGAGGGTTTTAACCTCTTTTTATAAATTTTTTTCAGCATACCTTACGGTTTCCATAGCATCCTTAGCGTATTTATCTGCACCGATTTTTTGGGCGTACTCTTCATTTAATACTGCACCGCCAACAATTACCTTTGCTTTTGGCGCTTCTTTTCTTAAAAGTACGATGGTTTCTGCCATTTTGGGCACGGTGGTTGTCATAAGCGCACTTAAACCAACTAAGGTTGCACCTGTTTCCTTTACCGCATTTACTATTGTTTCAGGTTTAACATCCTTACCTAAATCGTAAACCTCAAAACCGTAGTTTTCAAGTAAAAGCTTTACGATATTTTTGCCGATATCGTGTATATCGCCTTCAACAGTCGCGATAACAAACTTGCCTTTACCGCCTTTTTGTGTAAACTTAGTTTTTATAACTTCAAAGGCTGATTTAGCCGATTCAGCACTCATCAAAAGCTGAGGCAGATAAACCTTTTTGTTTTCAAAGCCTTCGCCTACCGTATTAAGGGCGGGGATAATTTTTTCGTTTACAATGCTTAAAGGCTCACAAGTTAAAAGAAGTTCCTTTGTAAGTTCCGTTGCCTTATCCTTTAAGCCTTTGATAATGGCACTTTCTAAAGTATCAAGACTTTCTTTTTTATCTTCTTTTACTGATTTTTCAACGTTTTCAATATAGTTCGCACAGTTTTCATCAAGACCTGAAAGCGCAAGAAAACTGTAGTAAGCATCCATCATCATAGCTGAATATGGATTCATTATTGCCGCTGAAAGACCTTTTTGCAACGCAAGGGCAAAGAAGGTTGAGTTTATTTTTTCCCTTTCAGGCAAGCCGAATGAAACGTTTGAAACACCTAAAACCGTATGGCATTTAAGGTCGTTTTTAATAATTTCAAGGGCATTTAAAGTTGTTAAGGCTGAATTTTTATCTGCGCTGACAGTCAACGTTAAAGCATCAAAAACAATATCCTTTTTATTTATGCCGTATTTTTCAGCTTCTGCTAAAATCTTTTTAGCAATTTCAACCCTTCCTGATACAGTTTCAGGTATGCCCGATTCATCCAAAGTAAGGGCAACCACAACACCGCCATACTTTTTAACAAGAGGGAAGATATTTTCCATGCTCTCTTTTTTGCCGTTTACGGAATTTATCATCGCCTTGCCGTTATAAATGCGCAGGGCATTTTCCATTGCAAGATAATCAGAAGTATCAATCTGCAAAGGCTTATCGGTAACTGCTTGAAGCTCATATACAGCATTTTTAAGTACCGATTTTTCATCAATATCAGGCAAGCCAACGTTTACGTCAAGTATATGCACGCCTTTTTCGCTTTGCTGGATACCCTCATTTAAAATATAATTTATATCATTTTCAATTAACGCCTGCTTAAAGCGTTTTTTGCCTGTAGGATTGATTCTTTCACCAATTAAAAGAGGTTTATTAAATTCAACTGCGTGGGTGTATGAAGATACAACAGTAATGCCTTTTTCCTCGATTTTTTTAACCGTTATCTCCTTTGCTTTATCGCTAACCAAAGAAATATATTCAGGAGTAGTTCCGCAACAACCGCCTGCAAGGCGCACACCCTTTTCAACAAGCGTTTTGACACACTCAGCAAATTCTTCCTTTGTAATATCAAAATACGTTTTGCCGTTTATCTCTTTAGGTAAACCTGCATTTGGCTTAAACACAACAGGAACAGATGCTACTGCCAATAATTTTTCCATAACACCCTTTAACTGTTTTGGACCTAACGAGCAATTTGCACCTATTGCCGATGCCCCCATGCCCTCAAGCATTGCGCACATGGCTTCAGGCGTTGCGCCCGTCATAAGTTTACCATCCTCATTGTAAGCGTTGGTTACAATTACGGGCAGGTCGCAAGTTTCTTTAACTGCAAGAAGTGCCGCCTTAGTTTCCAAACTATCGTTCATTGTTTCAATTAAAACAAGGTCAACGCCATATTTAATTGCAATTTCAACAGTTTTTTTGAAAACATTTACCGCATCTTCAAAATCAAGGTCGCCTAAAGGCTTTAAAAGTTTACCGGTTGGGCCAATATCAAGGGCAATGAACTTTTCTTTTTTTGAAAGACTTTCTTCCCTTGCCTGCTTAGCATTGTTAATTGCCTGAGAAATAATCTTATCAAGCTGATTTTCATCATATTTAAGAATATTTGCGCCAAAAGTGTTTATTGAAACTACGTTTGAACCTGCATCAAAATAGCTTTTATGTATGTCTTTTATAACCTCAGGCGCGTTAATATTAAGTTTTTCAGGCACGCAAGTATACCCTTTTTCCATTAAAAGAGTACCCATTGAGCCATCAAGAATTACTATATTACTTTTTAAAAAATTCAAAAAACCCATATTATTTACCTAAAATATCCGAAAGATTAACCATTATTTTTTCAGCAACGTCAGGTTTATTCATTGTATAAACGTGTACGTTTGTAATTCCGTTGGCGTAAAGGTCGATTATCTGATCAGTTGCATACACGATACCAGCCTGCTTCATTGCCTTTTCATCATCGCCAAACTTGTCAACAAGACTCTTAAAACGTTGTGGCATATGTGAGCCTGAAAGTTTAATTGCCCTTTCAACCTGCTTTGCATTGGTTATGGGCATAATACCCGGTATAATGGGAACTAAAATTCCATATTGACGGATTTTATACAAAAAATTATATAAAAGATTATTATCAAAAAACATCTGTGTAGTTAAAAAATCACAGCCTGCATCAACTTTTTCCTTTAAAAAGAAAATATCTTCTTTTTGATTTTTGCTTTCAGGGTGAATTTCAGGATAGCACGCACCGCCTATACAGAAGCCTTCGTTTTTAAGTTCCTTTACAAGCTCAACTGCATTTTTGTAATGCCATGGACCTTCATAATTTTCAGGAATATCACCACGTAAAGCCATTACGTTTTCGATACCTGCTTTTTTCATATCTTCGATTCTTTCCTTAACCGTTTCCTTAGTAGAAGAAACGCAGGTTAAGTGTGCAAGTGTCGGTACGTTATAGCGCTCTTTTATATTTTTGGCAATTTCCAAAGTGTATTTACTTGTGCCCCCGCCTGCACCATATGTAACAGACATAAACAGCGGACGCAATGCGGCAATTTCTTCCGTTGCGCCTTTTACACTTTCAAAATTAGTTTCTGTTTTAGGCGGAAACACCTCAAAGGATATTGAAAGTGTGTCCTTAGTGATTTTATCAATAATTTTCATAGCCTTCACCTTGAAAAAAAGCCGAAGTTATCCTTCGGCAATTTGTATTTCATCAAAAGCAAGTATATCCAACGCTTCCTTTTCAATTACGTCAGGAAATTTAGTGTTTGTAATTTTTGCCCCTGTGATTACAATAAAATATCTTTCCCTTAAAACAAATTCAGCATGGCTTGTATCGTTGGGCAGATTTTTTACAATAGTAAACCTGCCATACAGTTCTCTTTCAACGATGCTTTCATCGCCATTATTTAACGCGTGCAAGCCGCCAACCATAGCAACGTTATATTCCTGCTCATAAAGATAATAAACCTTTATGTTATAGTTATAAGTACCGTTTGTATAGCCATACATGACGTATGAATAATCGCCATCTTTTTCAGGCGGAACTATAGTAATTTGTGAAAAGCCTTCCTGCTGGCTTACATCCTCACCATTAATTAACGGTCTTACAACGTAATTATCATTTCTTGCCATGTAAAACAAGTAACCGTACTTTTCGCCAAGATTTTCAGGACTTTCAACTAAAAAGAAGTTGGCAAGATCATTTACAGATAAAACAACGTTTTCATCAAGTTCATCCTGCACCATCGAATCTTCATACTCGTTTTCGTAATATTCCTCAGGTTCAAATTCAATAACCTCAGAGCCTACAGCATTCCCAGTACCTTCTGCATTTTCCTCACTACTGCAAGCAGTAAAAACAAGTGTAAAAACAAGAATTACGGCAACTAAAGATAATAATTTTTTCATTGAAAAAACTCCTTATTTATTTAACTTTGCCCAAGTATCACGCAAACCAACAATGCGGTTAAATACAAGTTTATCTTCTGTGCTGTCCTCATCACATCTGAAGTAACCAACGCGGATGAACTGGAATGAATCGCCTGCTTTTGCATCAGCAAGTGATTTCTCCAAAAATCCTTCTTTTACGATAAGTGAGTTTTCATTTACGCGCTCTTTAAAATCAAGACCTTCGCCTTCGCGCTCATCTAAAAGATAATCATAAAGTCTTGCTTCAAAGGGTACTGAGTTATTGGCATCAACCCAATGAAGTGTGCCTTTAACCTTTCTGTCAGCGCCTGACATACCTGATTTTGTTTCAGGATCATACTCAGCATGAACAACAGTAACGTTGCCATTTTCATCAGTATCATAACCAACGCATTTAACGATATAAGCACTCTTTAAGCGAACCTCACCGCCAACAAAAAGTCTAAAGAATTTTTTGGGCGGATCAATCATAAAGTCCTCAGCCTGAATGTAAAGTTCTCTTGAAAAACTTACTTCACGTGTGCCGAAAGTTTCATCAGCACCGTTTTCAGTTGAAAGATACTCAGTTGTATTTTCAGGATAGTTATCAATAACAAGCTTGATAGGATCAAGTATTGCCATTTTTCTATCTGTCTTTGTGCTTAAATCTTCACGTACGCAATGCTCTAAAAGTGCGGCTTCAACCAATGAATTGCTTTTTGCAACACCGATTCTGTCGCAGAAATCACGTATTGCTTCAGGTGTATAGCCGCGTCTTCTTAAACCTGCGATGGTGGGCATTCTGGGGTCATCCCAACCTGAAACGCTACTATTATCAACAAGGCTTTTAAGATAGCGCTTCGACATAATTGTTCTTGTCATGTTAAGACGCGCAAACTCAATCTGTCTTGGCTTTGCATCAATATCAACGTTTTCAACTACCCAATCATAAAGAGGCCTGTGGTCTTCAAACTCTAATGTACAAATTGAGTGTGTAACGTTTTCAATCATATCCTCAATAGGATGTGCATAGTCATACATAGGATAGATGCACCAATCGTTATTTGTGCGATAATGTTCCATACGTAAAATACGATAGATGATAGGATCGCGCATATTGATGTTAGGTGATGCCATATCAATCTTTGCACGTAATACCTTTGCACCATCAGCAAATTCGCCTGCACGCATACGTGTAAAGAGGTCAAGGTTTTCCTCGATGCTTCTGTTGCGATATGGGCTTTCCTTACCGGGTTCAGTCAACGTACCGCGTGATTCCTTAATTTCGTCAGCATTCATATCGCAAACGAAAGCAAGACCTTTTTTAATTAAAACGATTGCCTGATTATACATTTCTTCAAAATAATCAGCAGCATAGCAAAGGCTGTCAGGCTTAAAGCCAAGCCATTCAACGTCTTTCTTAATTGCTTCAACGTAGAAGTTGTCTTCCTTTGCAGGGTTAGTGTCATCCATTCTGAGGTTGCACTTACCGTTATATTTTTTTGCAATACCAAAGTCAACGCAAATTGCTTTTGCGTGGCCGATATGCAAATAACCGTTAGGTTCAGGAGGGAAACGAGTAACGATGTTTAACTTACCGCCGTTTTCCTCAATATCACTTTCAACGATTTCTTGAATAAAATTCTTTCTTATTTCTTCCATAAAAAACACCTTTTCAATTTAATATATATATTGTACCAAAAAGACGTGATTTTTGCAATTAGTTTATTGACTATTTTTACAATAAATACTATAATATTATAGAAAATAATCTTCAAGGAGGAAATATATATGCAGTTCAGCGCACTTCAAAAAGAAATGATTGCCGCAATGAAGGCACAAGACAAATTAAAGAAGGATGCAGTTTCATCATTGATTGCCGCAATTAAAAAGGTTGCCATTGATGAAGGTGTAAGAGATAACATCTCTGATGAGCTTGTTGACCGCGTAATTTTAAAGGAAGTTAAATCATTAAAAGAGCAGGTTGACACTTGTCCCAAAGAGCGCACCGATTTATTGGACGAGTACACCAAAAAGCTTCAGGTTGTTGAAGCCTACGCACCTAAAATGATGTCCGAAGAAGAAATTACCGAGTTCTTAAAAACAAACTGTGCCGATTTAATCGCACAGAAAAACAAGGGCATGATAATGCGTACCGCTATGGGCGAGCTTAAAGGCAAAGCCGATGGTAAACTTATCAATCAGATTGTTGCAAAACTTTGCGAATAACAAAAAGGCCGAACAAAAGTTCGGTCTTTTCTTGTTTTTAGTTCACGTAAACCATACCTGCAACAGGCACATTTACTTCAAAAAGCGCACCATCAACTTTACCTTCCGTAAGGATATTGCCCATACAATCAACACATTTATAGTTTTTGCCATCAGCGCCTTTAAGGATAAGCGATGAACTTCTTGAAGAATTAACAGCGATAATATTTTTATATTTTCTGCAATCAATAACCGTATCGGTATAAGATGTAAATATTGCATTGCCGCATTTTTCAGCACATACTATGCTGTACCCGCTTTCAGGGTTGGCAGCAAGAATTTTGCCCTCAAGAAGCGTATCTCTGTTTTCGCGCCAGAAGGCAAGATAAAACTCAAGCATTTTTTTGTGTTCTTCCGAGATTTTTGCAAGTTTTACCGAAACCTGCGGAACGCTGTAAAGTAAGCTTGCAAACTGAAGTGCCGCCGATTGAACAGTATCATCGTGATTCCACATTATCATATCTGAATGAACTGCAGTATTTCCTGATGTAAAACGCAGGTTCACCACGTCCTGTCTGTTACAGATTGCATCATTGGGGCAATCCATAACGCGAAGCATATTGCCGTATTTTCTTATTGCAGGGCCAACGTAAGTCTGTCTGAACTCAATAAGCGCTTCAGGATTTATTTTGCGCAACGTGTCAGAAACCTCTGTCATAAGTACGTCTACAGCATCTTCAAGTGATTGATAATCGCGTTTTTCATCATACTCAAGAGACTTTCCCTCTAACCTAAAGGAATCAATGAAATCAAGTTTAAGGCCATCAAGTCCCCACTCTTCCATTGCGCGTGCATACATTCCTACAAGGTAATCTCTTACCTCTTTGTATCTTGGGTCAAGGGCATAAACGTTGTTTCTGCCGTTAAGAAGCATATCTTTAAAACGCTCATACTGCTTTGCACCTGTTCCCATAAAAGGCACTGAATACCATATCATTATTTTCATTCCCGTTTCGTGAACTTTTTTAACAAACTCTTTCATATCGGGAATCTTTGTTTTTGCAACTTCCCAGTCTCCGCAGAATTGGTATCCGCGGTTGCTGTCATCGGTCTGCCAGCCGTCATCAACGATAACAGTATCCATGCCTAATTTTTTGGATATTCTACATTCTTCCAATATCTCATCAACGTTAAGCTTCTGGTGATAGCTGTACCACAATGAATTCATAGGCATTTTTGCACTTTCGGGAACGTATGCAGGCACGTATCCGCAATCATTTTCCCACCATGCAACAGCATCATATATGGCATCATAATAGGCGATATCTCTTTCATCAATGCGCACCGTTGCCTTATATTCTTTAAGGGGCGCAACGGGAATGGTAAAGAACTTTATATCCCATTGTATATTGGCATCCTCTTCGCAAATGCCCGTACCTATTGAAGTAGGCGTTTTTGCATCAGATAATGCCACTAACGTGCGATTTTTTCCTGCTGATGAAACTATAGCATGAAGGGGCATCCACGAAGCAAGGCGCGACGTCGTTACCCTTTTTGACCAGTTAGGTCCAAGATGTCTGTCAAAGCGCACAGAAGGGCTCCACACAGAATATGTATCTATCGCAGGAATGCTGAAAGAAATACAAAATTCCTCAGGCACAACCTCGTTTTCAAGCACCATATTAACATCAAAGAATAAAATTCCATCTTTTTTGCGTTCATTATCTATAAAAATTTTTGCACCGGCATTTCCGCCTTTTATTCTGTAATCCATTATTTTAGTCCTTTCAAAAAAATTCATATTTAGTATACTAAAAAATCGTCCTGATGTAAATATAAAATTTTGCTAACCCTCTGCAAAACCATTGATATTTTGCTATAGTTTGACGCAAATAGAAAAGATTGAACAAAAGTTCAATCTTTTCTTCGCGTATGAAGATTTTTTGCGCATCAAACCACCGCTAACCAAAGAGCTCAAAAAAATTCACAAATCAGGGGCGCAAAGGTTAATCGTAAGGGAGCTTACATAACGGTAAGTAACCGTAACGATTATACCGCCTGCAACCCGCAGTTGTGAAGATTTTTGCACATCTCCCCACAAACCTGGAGGGTGCAAAAAAGCTTAAAAATCAGGTGAAGAAAGGGTTAAAACAAAGGGAGCTTACATAACGGTAAGTAACCGATGTTTTATATCCTTTCTGAACCGCAGTTTTAAGAGTTTTTTGTGCATCAAACCACCGCTAACCAAAGAGCTCAAAAAAATTCACAAATCAGGGGCGCAAAGGTTAATCGTAAGGGAGCTTACATAACGGTAAGTGACCGTAACGATTATACCGCCTGCAACCCGCAGTTGTGAAGATTTTTTGCGCTCTTTCAGTACATACTGTTCATGCTCATATAATCATAAAGCTGCTTCCCGTGGTTCTGTTCTGCTGACTGAATATAATTCAGCACGTCCCTCAAAGGCTTTTCCGCAAACTCAAAAACAGAGGTATCATATAAGCCTGATGCGTGTTTTTCTGCGGCTAAAAGGTCATTGCAAAGGAAACAATCGTTTAACTTATCAGGCGTATCTTGTGCACCATAAGTTGCGCTAAATGTTTTTTCCTGCCCACCATTTTGGTCTATTTGCGGAACAAACCCATCAGTTATCTGGTCAAGCATACCTAAATGTTTTATTTCGTTTTGCGAAATTTCTTGAAACAACGTTTTTAACTGCGGATCTTTTGCCTGATTTGCGTTACGCGCATACTTTTCAGCACACGTTTTTTCCTGAGTTTTTAAGTCCTCAATAAGCATTGCTTCTTTTTCTGTTAAATTCATAAAAAAATCACCTCTTGATTATTTTAACCAAGAGGCAAAAAATTATAACAATGTTTCAAAAACTTCCCTTTCAAAGGTCTGCCATTTTAACATATTTTCCTTGGGCAATCTATTTGAAAAGTTCGATTCGCTGTTTAATGTTCCCTGGTAATTGTATTTTTTAAGGCTTTCCTTAAAATCAGCCCAATCGCCTGAGCCTTCATACGGCAAAGCATGCCTATCCATACCGTTTAATGAATCGTGTACGTGAAGTGCCTTGATTTTATCACCAAGCACTTCAAAAAAGGATGAAACCTTTAATTTATTTGAAAACGCGTGGCCAGTATCAATGCAAACACAAAGCTTAGGCGATACAGCATCGCACATTTCTTTAAGTTCTTCGGCAGTACGAACAAAACCGTTGCAACCGGGCAGATTTTCAAGGCAAACAACGGTATTTTTCGCCTTTTCAATAACACGTTTAAGATATTTTTTATTTAATTCAAAGGTTTTTTCGCGGTCAGGGTCGCCACTCCATGAATATATAAACGTATGCACAATAGTGTAAGGTACTTTTAATGTACTTGCAACCTCAACACAATTTACGATTGAAACAATTATATTTTCAATCTGCTCCTCAGTTAAATTCTCGTAAGTGCCGGGCATGGGCGCGTGGCATTGACCGACAACAAGACCTGCTTTTTCAATTTCATCAATTATGCCTTTGAGAAAAATCTCGCCTTCCTCAACATTCATAAACTTATCGCCGTTACACGTTTCGTTTATATCTATTGCCTGCCAGCCGGCTTTTTTAAGCATTGCGTAATCACTTTTACTGCTGTAAGAATTTCTGCTTAATAACATTATAATTCCCTCACTTTGTTAAATACTACCTGATGTTTTTCGTCAATAAAATAGTCATTATGGCGATGCCCCGAAATCCACTTTTTAAAGGATACGTTATTATCAATAAATCGGTTAAGCATAAATAAGCTATGCTCGCTACCGCCCATAGACACAAAACATTCATTGCAGAAATATTTGTGCGTAAGGATATAATCGACCTTATAATTTGCCTTTCTTAAATTGGTGTAGCCATTTTCAAGCTGCTCTTTGCTTGGTGTGTCGCCTTCATGCCATAAGCCAAGCTCTTTCCACTTCTGGCTTGTTGAGCATCCACCAAAAACAAAAAAGGTTGAACCCTCGATAGTATATATTTCGCCACGTTTAAGACGGATAATATTCTCCGAAATTCTGTTGATTTTGCCACCGTTCCATATTTCTTCGGGGTTAGAATCAAGCCAGCCATAATTTTCGTGATTTCCGTCAACAATAGCAATTTTATAATCACGCGACAGTAACCATTCATCAAACTTTTTATATTTTTCCATT
>JAZOMK010000398.1:0-2453 GCA_045653985.1 Clostridia bacterium
AAGTAAAGTTTTTATCATAGCAGAGTTTTTTGATGACTGCTGCCTTTGCAATGATACCCGGATGAAGTATAGGGTTAGTTACCAAAAGCAATGCTTTGATAGAATTGAAATCGCTTTTTCCTCCACAGCCGCCTGATGAAATCACACCATTTTTCAGTGTCATAAAACGGCACGAAGACAAGTCAACATCTTGATTTTCTTCCATAAAATCGTATTGCTTTTGCAATCTATCAGGCAAACAAATATCATCAGCATCCATTCGCGCTATATATTTTCCTTTAGCCAACGATAAACCAATATTTAACGATGATGGAAGCCTTAAATTAACTTCGTTGGTATGTACTCTCACTCTTGAATCAGCAGTTTCATACTTACATAATATATCTGCTGTTTTATCTGTAGAACAGTCATTTATTACAATAAGTTCCCAATCCTTAAACGTTTGATTTACGACACTGTCAATGGCTTCTTCTAAATAATCCTCGCCATTATACACACTCATAATTAACGAAATTTTTGGTGTATCGTTCACTTTATTTACCCTCTTTAATAACTTTTATCTTTTTGCAAAAATTAAGAAAATAAAACGCTAATCGTATTTGATTTCTTTTCATTAAAAATATCGTGATTTTACTTTTTATTGTTATATTCTCAAAAGAAGCTTTTTTAATTTCTTCACGATGCAGCGTATTGTTTATAAGTTCTTTTATTTTTTTTATAGAATTAAAATGACCGCCTTCTGCCGCTGCAGCTAAAATAGCAAAACACATAAAGCAAGAATAGCGTGAAATTTGCTCATCAAAATCATCAGGCTTTTTAACATCCAAATTACGTAGACCAATAATTACATCAGCAATCTGCGTTATCTGGCTTGTTTTAAAATCATTGGTGATGGAGTCATTCCTTATCGTATAAAGATATATGGCTTTCCTGCTCATATAAACGCATTCAGCTTCAAGGTAACAAGGTGTAATACAGCTTAAATCTTCGCCTAAAGAAATTGCAGTATTTACGTTTAGCTGATGCTTTGTTGCAAGCTCACGTTTAATTGCCTTTCCCCACAGAAAATAAAACAATTTTTTCATATTTTTATTTGATAACAAATTAGGATAAATTTTTGCTATCATATCGTTTTTATCATATAAGCCTTCATCTGCAAGGTCGTCAATAACCTCACAAACATTTCCGTCAACACAGCTTTTATATGAAAATGAAACTATATCGGGGTGCTTATCTTTTATAATATCAAAAGCGCTTTCAAGGGCATCTTCGCAAACAGCATCGTCGCCATCCAAGTGAAAAACATATTCCCCCGTTGCTACCTTTATACCCGCTTGCCGTGCGCTGACAAGACCGCCGTTTTCTTTGTGTATAACTTTAATTCTCGCATTTTTTTTTGCATAGTCATCACAAATTTTCGGACAATTATCAGGTGAACCGTCATCGACCAAAATAAGTTCAAAATCATTAAATGTCTGTTTTAATACACTTTCAATGCATCTGGGAAGATATTTTTCAATCTTATATATCGGTACAATTACGGAAAACAGCATTTTTTAACTCCTATCTTGCTCTTAGCAATACCATAAGTTTTTGCAGAAAATAAAGTTTATACTTCATCGCACATGCAAAAGCCGCTTGTTTCTTTGGCAATTTATGCCACGGATATTTTTTTAACGAATCGACAATCGTTTGATTGTTGCAAATCTCTTTTAATCTTTTTCTAAGTTTCGAATACTTTATTTTTTTATCATTGGCATATAAAATTTCTTGCGAACAGGAAATTCTCGCATATCCTTGCGTTAATCTATCTAAATAAAGCTGATATTCTTCTTTTTCTAAAGTATCTTTTATATGTAATTCAAGTTCTTTTAAAAAGATAAGTATCTTTTCAAAACGGTTTGGTTTGTATGATTTTGAAAGTGATTCATCGTTTCTTCTGTATCGATAAAATGCACCTTTTATACCTACTGCTTTTTTAGTTTCTTTTATATAATCAGCCATGAACAAAGTGTCTTCGCTAATAATCTCGCGTTCAGAAAAAAACTTAATATTTTTTTCTTCAAACAATGCACGTTTAAAAATATTTTTACAAACACTGACACCATAGCGGCTGTCATCAGGCTCATTAGGCAATGCACCAACTACACCAAGAAGAAGTTTTTTTATTTCATTATTTTCAAAAACGGTATCATTTTCAAAATAATTTTTTTCAATATACTCACCCGTTTTACCAAAGGTATTACCATCAACAAAAGTAACACCTGATATTACAAGATCCGCTTCATATTTAGCGGCGGCATCATAAAGTGCTTGGAACATTGAAACATCTACGTAATCATCCGAATCAACAAAGCCTACATATTCACCGCAGGAATTTTCAATGCCCGTATTTCTTGCAAAGCCAAGACCGCCATTTACCTTATGCACAACCTTTATGCGCGCATCCTTTT
>JAZOMK010000399.1:0-2481 GCA_045653985.1 Clostridia bacterium
ATTTTTAAGAAATTCCTTGAAATTTTGAACGTTTCCATCAAACAGATATCCGTTGATACCTACGCTTTGGGCGCCATTGATATTTTCTAAACGATCATCAACAAACAAAGTTTCAGATGGTATGAAATCGTATTTTTTAAGCACATATTCATAAATATCTTTATTGGGTTTAGTCATTCCACAAACAGAAGAAAATACCATTTTATCAAAATATTTTAATATAGGAATTTCTTTATAATGATCAGCAAAAAATGTTGAAATATTTGAAAGTATGCAAATATTTATTCCTTCATTTTTTAATTCAGAAACAATTTCTGCCATGCCTTCAATTTCAGGTATATTATAAATCCAATTATAATACACTTTTTCTGCGCTTTGCCATAATCTTTCAGGCAAACGCTTTTTTACTTCTTCTATAACTTTTTCATCCGCAATAGTTCCTGCATCAAGCTTATCCCAATAAAGTCTGTCAAAAACAACATCTTCGACTAATTTAATATCGCTTTCATCGCTGATATAAGCCTTAGTCATATAGTGCGGAATAAAACTAACAAGAACCTGCCCGAAATCAAATATAACGTTCTTAATCATAAATCAAGTTTCATATGACCGCTTTTTATCCAGCCAAGTTTACGCATTGCTTCCGAAATAAAGAACGATACAACAAGAGGAAGCACAAAACACATTACAACAATTTTAAATAAAACAAACCAATCAAAACCTGATGCCATCATTCTTTCCCATACACCAACAGGACCGATAACACCACAAGTACCCATGCCGGCATAAACGCCTGAACCGTTTTCAATAACAAGCAACGTTGTTGCTATAGGACCTAATATAGCTGATGCGATTGTTGGCGGCAATAATATAAGGGGATGGCGCATTATATTTGGCACTTGAAGCATGGAAGTTCCAAGTCCTTGCGCAAGGAAGCCTGAGAATCCATTTTCGTGCCATGAAGATACTGCAAAACCAACCATTTGACAGCAACAACCAACAGTTGCCGCACCTGCCGCAAGAGCAACACCTTCATTATTTATTACATCAGAAGTAAACACAACTGCAGCGATTGCCGCACTTGAGATAGGTGCAGTTAATGCCAAACCCATAACAACTGCAACAATAATGCCCATAAGAACCGGCTGAAGTGTTGTTGCATTACCAATCTGCGTACCGAGCCAATCACAGAATTTATCAATATATGGGCCTGTAAGGATTCCTATTGCACCGCCTGAAATAATGCTTACACTTGGCACAAGAAGAATATCAAAGCGTGTTTTGCCTGCAATAAGATTTGCAAGTTCACTGCCTACAACTGCGGCAATATATGCGCCTAAAGGTCCGCCACCTTCCTGATATGCAACCGCACCGCAAACAGCGGCAGAAATCATAACAAGGGGTTTTACTTTTAAGCCATTTGCAACAGCGACACCGATTGCCGCACCGACAACCAATCCGTTTTTAGCATAGCCTGCAAGAGTTGCAAGAAATTCCCACTCAGTCCATTTAGCAATCTGCCCTATGATAGAACCAATAAGCAACGTAGCAAACACGCCCATTGCCATAGCGCTGAAAGCATCAAGAAACCATCTTTTTAACAAACCATTTTTAGCCATTTTAAACACCTCTCTAATCATATTTTAACTGGTTAAAAATATAACTAACGCAGGCGCATTTCATATCGCCTTCGTCAGCACTTACGAGTACTGCAACGTTTCGTCCACCCTCGATAATTAAACCTGCATACCAGCCTACAATACCCGTTTCGGTAGTGCCCGTCTGTGCCGTACCTGTTTTAGCGGCAATACGCATTGTATCGGTAAGACCTTTTGTTCCACTTTTACCGGTACCTTGTGTTGCAGTTTTTTCAAGGATTGAGCAAACCTTTGAAATAACGTTTTTCCCAAAGGGATTTTTAAATACTTCAGGTTCAAAGGATTTTACTGTTTCAAGTTCACCCATTTCGTTGGTTTTACATATTTCGGAAACAATATAAGGACACATTATTGTACCATCGTTACCAAACATCGAAAAAGTACAACAAAGTTGCAAGGGCGTAAACAATACTTGAGCCTGACCAAACCCCGTATCAGCAAGAAGTTTTTGGTTATTAAGGGTTGAAAAATCAGTAGCAAGTTGTGATTTTCTTACAGAAAGATCAAAAGGCAACGTTTCACCTAAGCCTAATTTTTGGGCATAATCAATCATTTTATCCTTACCAACTTTCATAGAAAGCCATCCAAAGTAAATATTATCAGACCAAATTAAGCCTCGATTCATATCAAGTTGACCTTTGTTTGCCGCATTGGGGAATGATTCTCTTACAATATAGTGCGACCAATTACTTCCTTTAGGACGCCAGCGATCTTTTTCGTAAGTATAATATTCAATTTCATCTTCATAAGGGAACACTGTGTTTGTTGTTACGCTTCCCGAATCAAGACCAATAGTAGCCATTATTGATTTAAAAATTGAACC
>JAZOMK010000400.1:0-5811 GCA_045653985.1 Clostridia bacterium
AATGATGTATGCTTCAAAAGCTCTTAACACAAAAGCAATTTTAAAAATTGTTGATAGTGAAGGGCTTGGTGTTGATGTTGTTTCTGGCGGTGAACTCTATACTGCGCTTTCTGCAGGTATATCACCACAAAACATCGAACTTCACGGCAACAGCAAAAGTGAAGAAGAAATTACTATGGCTGTAGAAAATCAAATTTACTGCATTATTGCTGATGGCTTTGATGAATTGAATCTTATCGAAACTGTTTGCAAAAAACTTAATAAAAAAATTCCTGTCTCAATTCGTTTAAGACCTAATATTGATGTTCATGCGCATTCTGCTGTTCAAACTGCAAAAATGGATTGTAAATTTGGCTTTGGTCTTATTGACGGACAAGCCTTTAAAGCTGTTGAAATTATTTCAAACAGCAAATGGATGGATTTTCATGGTATTCATTGCCATATTGGTTCTCAAATTTTTGACGAGCAGCCTTTTGAAGAATTGTGCCGTCATTTTGTTGATTTTTCTTGTGAGATCAGAGAAAAACTTAGCGTTAAAGTTAAACAATTTAATTGTGGCGGTGGCTATGGTGTAACGTATAATGAAAACGATACACCTAAACCCTTTGATGTTTTCTTAAAGCTTATTTCTGATGTGTTAAAAAAACTTTGTGCTGAGAAAGATTATCCCATGCCACTTGTTTCTATTGAACCCGGAAGAAGCGTTGTAGGTGAAGCAGGAACAACGTTATACACCGTTAATGGTTTAAAAGAAATCCCGGATATACGTACTTATTGTATGTGCGATGGAGGCATGTTTGAAAACATACGAACAGCGCTTTATGATGCTAAGTATACGGCATATTGCGCTTCCAAAATGAATGAGAAACACGTAAAAAAAGTTTCTATAGCGGGTAAATGTTGTGAATCTGGCGATATGATTACTTGGGATACACCGATGCCGGATAGTCTTAAAGTTGGTGATACTATTGCTGTATTAACAACGGGAGCATATAACTACTCAATGGCTAGCAATTATAACAGGAATTCTGTACCGGCTATTGTTCTTGTTAATAACGGCAATTCATGTATTGCTGTTAAACGTCAAAGCTATGAATATATTTGTTCAAATGATGTTATTCCCGAACATCTTAAATAGAGGTCTTTATTATGTTATTAAGTATTTTTAATTCAGATAACTTTTGGCTTTCGCTATTGGCTTTATTGATAGCCTTTCCTGCGTTGCTGTTTTCTTTGTCGGTTCATGAGTTTGCTCATGGATATGCAGCATATAAACAAGGCGATGGCTATGCTAAATGTGCAGGTAGACTTACGTTAAACCCATTTAAGCACCTTGATTTAGTTGGCACGCTTATGATGTTGCTTGTAGGCTTCGGTTGGGCGAAACCTGTTCCGATAAATCCTTATAGCTTTAGAAATGGCAAAAAAAGCATGCTTATCGTTTCTCTTGCGGGTATTTTTGCAAATATTGTTCTTGCAATTATTTCAACGATTATTCTTTGCTTATTTGTTGCTGTTATAGCACCCCATATAGCATTTTTTTATACGATAAAAGGGTTCAACATATATATTTTTGTTTGTGATATAATTTCCTTTATTGCGCTTGTTAATTTGAATTTAGCAATATTTAATTTAATTCCAATTCCGCCTTTAGATGGATATAAAGTTTTCAGAGAACTTTTTGCAGGCAAAATCAGTTATAATTTTTTTGATAATGTTGAAAGATACTCGAATATTATAATGATGGCGTTTTTGCTTTTAAATATTAACTTCGGCTTTATTGGGAATGCCTCTTATAAAATATTTTCTGCATTTTCAAACTTGATTTTAAATTTATTTGTTTAGGTGAAAAATGGAGCTTCAGTTAAAATTAAACCAATTTGAAGGGCCGCTTGATTTGCTTCTTCATTTATTGGATAAAGATAAAATTGATATAAAAGATATTTTTGTGTCAGATATAACCGAACAATATCTTGCTTATATTGCGGATATCAATGAGTTTGATATGGAAAATGCAAGTGAGTTTTTAACGGTTGCGGCACATCTTCTTGAAATTAAATCGCGTTCTTTATTACCTAAGCCTGCACCATTAGAAGAAGGGGAGGAAGATCCTGAACAAGCACTTATAAGGCGTCTTACTGAGTATAAGATGTATAAAGAAGCGGGAGAGAAACTTCACGATTTAGAAGAGGAGAATCTTAAAGTTTACTATAAACTTCCTGAAGAAATAAATATGCAGGAACGTATTGAGCTTGAAGATATGAAACTTGATGCTCTTATGGCTGCCTTTGGTGAAGTTTTAAAGCGTTTTGAAAATAAAACTGTAAAAAAACAACGCGAAATCAAACGCGATACATATACTGTAAAAGGCAAAATGTCATATATACGCCGTAAGCTTTCGGCAAAAAAAGAAATGTCATTTTTTGATATGTTTGAGGATGATGGTAATAAAAGTGAGGTTGTTACAACTTTTGCCGCTATGCTTGAACTCTGGAAAAATAGATTCCTTAAATTGGACCAAAAAGAAAATTTTGGCGATATAACAGTTAAACTTAATCTTGAAGTTAATGAACAACAAGTAACGGAGGATGAATTCAGTGAATTTGAATGAGCTTGCTTCGGTTATAGAAACACTGATGTTTATAGTTGGTGAGCCTTTAGATACCGAAGATGTAAAAAAAGTTACAGGTGCTACTGAAATTGAGTTCTGGCAGGCGTTAGAACTTCTTGAAGTAAAATACGGCAAAGAAAGCGGAATAAACTTAAAAAAGTTTGGCACAAAAATTCAACTTTGCACAAATCCTGTAAACGCACCGTACGTAGAAGATTTATTAAATCCT
This sequence comes from Clostridia bacterium, assembly GCA_045653985.1. Lineage (GTDB taxonomy): Bacteria > Bacillota > Clostridia > Christensenellales > QALW01 > UMGS1322. Next base: position 2,841 of record JAZOMK010000400.1, read on the forward strand.
ATACAAAAAAAATCACTTTCACAGTCTGCGTTAGAAGTTCTTTCTATAATTGCATATCGTCAGCCTGTTACAAGAGGTGAGATTGAACAGATAAGAGGTGTTAAGTGCGATTACTCAGTAATGAGCCTTAAACAAAAAGGACTTATTGATGAAATCGGACATAAAGATACAATAGGTCATCCCGTTTTATTTGGAACAACAGATTTATTTCTTCGTCACTTTGGTTTATCAAGCCTTGATGAACTTCCTGAACAAGAGAATCTTGAACTTCTTGAAAACAGTGAATTTGATGGAGAAGAGGCTGAACAACTGATAATTCCTCTCCTTGAAGAAAAAAGACATGAAAATGACGAAAAAAATAGTTTACAAGAAGAGGAAGTTGTGTTATAATCTTCGCATATGTGGAACTTTGCTCTCGGTTTACACGCATCTCCGGCGGTTTACTGTGAGTAATAGCGTTTACATAAATAAATTAGGAGGAAAGAAAAATGGATAAGGTAGTTAAATCTGAGGTTATTGCAGCTAATAAGTTACACGATTCTGATACAGGTTCTCCTGAAGTTCAGATCGCTCTTTTAACTGAGCGTATCAACCACCTTAATGAGCATCTTAAGACTCATGCAAAGGATCACCACAGCCGTCGTGGTCTTTTAACAATGGTTGGTCATCGTAAGAACCTTCTTACTTATCTTAAGGATAAGGATATCGAAAGATACAGAGCTATCGTTAAGAAGCTTGGCTTGAGAAAGTAATCTCTAAAAAAAGCGGATGTTTTTTAATATCCGCTTTTTCTCAATTTTGATTGTTACACAAATTTTGTGTTTTTTATATTGTTATTTTATTTAAAGGAGTATATATATGGAATTTAAGCAGTTTAAAACGACATATGCCGGAAGAGAACTTACTATTGAAACCGGCAAATACTGCGGACAGACAAATGGTTCGTGTGTAGTTCGTTGCGGCGATACGGTTGTAATGGTATCGGCAACTATGTCAAAACAGCCAAGAGAAGGAATGGATTTCTTCCCCTTGAGCGTAGAGTTTGAAGAAAAACAGTATTCAGTTGGTAAAATCCCCGGTGGTTATATCCGTCGTGAGGGTAGAGCAAGTGAGAAGGCAATTCTTACTTCACGTCTTATTGACAGACCTATTCGTCCTCTTTTCCCAAAGGGATTTTTTAACGATGTTCAGGTTGTAGCAACTTGCATGTCAGTAGATGCTGATAACGTGCCTGATGTTCTTGCTATGATTGGTTCATCATTTGCACTTACAATGTCAGATATACCTTTTGCAGGCCCCACAGGTTCTGTTACAGTTGGTATGATTGGAAGTGAGTATATTCTTAATCCTGATGCCGAACAGAGAAAGGTATCAAGATTACACCTTACCGTTTCAGGTACAAAAGATGCTGTTATGATGGTTGAAGCAGGTGCTGATGAAGTTTCTGAGGCAGAAATGCTTGAAGGCATCATGGTAGCACATGAAGAAATTAAGAAAATTGTAGCATGGCAGGAAGAAATACAGAAAGAAATTGGAAAAGAGAAGGTTCAAATTGAACTTTATCACGTTCCGGAAGATATTGATGCTGCAGTAAGAGAATATGCTTATGATAAGATCGTTTGGGTTATGGATACCTTTGATCGCCATGAGCGTGAAATCAGAGAAGAACAGGTTGAAGCTGAAGTTCAGGAGCATTTTGCAGAGATTTTCCCTGAAAAGAAGCGTGAAATCGGTGATTCACTCTATTACATCAAGAAAGAAGTTATGCGTAACAAGATTCTTGATCAGGGTGTTCGTCCTGATGGACGTGCTATTGATGAGGTTCGTCCTATCTGGTGTGAAGCAGGCATGTTCTCACGTACACATGGTTCAGCAGTATTTACACGTGGTCAATCACAAGCTATGACAATTACAACATTAGGACCTTTAAGCGACGTTCAGGAACTTGATGGTATTGATGGTGAAACACAAAAAAGATACATGCACCAGTACAATATGCCTGGTTATGCAACAGGTGAACCCAAGCCTCTTCGTGCGCCCGGTAGACGTGAAATCGGTCACGGTGCTCTTGCTGAGCGTTCACTTGAACCCGTTATTCCTTCAGAAGAGGATTTCCCTTATGCAATAAGAGTAGTTTCAGAAATCGTATCATCAAACGGTTCAACATCAATGGCTTCTGTTTGCGGTTCAACACTTTCACTTATGGATGCTGGTGTACCGATTAAAGCTCCTGTTGCTGGTGCTGCTATGGGTCTTATTAAAGATACAAGAGAAGGTTCAGATAAAGTTGCTGTTTTAACAGATATTCAAGGACTTGAAGACTTCCTTGGCGATATGGACTTTAAGGTTGCAGGTACAAAAGATGGTATTACTGCAATTCAGATGGACATTAAGATTAAAGGTATTGACAAACCTATTCTTGAACGCGCTCTTAAACAAGCATATGATGCAAGAATGCACATTATGGGCAAGATGATGGAAACTCTTGATGCACCTCGTGCTGAACTTTCACCTTATGCACCCAAAACAATGTCATTTAAGATTGATGTTGATAAGATTCGTGAGGTTATTGGTACCGGTGGTAAGGTTATCAATGGTATTATTGCTGAAACAGGTGTTAAGATTGATATCAGCGATGATGGCTCAGTTGTTATCTATGCAGTTGATCAGGCTTCAGGTGATAAAGCTAAGAAAATGATTGATAACATAGTAAAAGAAATTGAAGTTGGAGAAACCTATTTCGGTACAGTTGTTCGTATAATGGACTTTGGTGCTTTTGTTGAGCTTCTTCCCGGAAAAGAAGGTCTCTGCCGCATTGGTGAACTTGATAACAAGTTTGTTAAGAAAGTTTCTGATGTTGTTAATGTTGGCGACCAGATTATGGTTCGCGTAATTGAAATTGATGACAAGGGTAGAATCAATCTTTCAAGAAAAGCAATGCTTCCCAAAGAAGAAAAAGAAGAAAAAGAAG
>JAZOMK010000401.1:0-15386 GCA_045653985.1 Clostridia bacterium
GGGATCATCTTTTTGCAACACGATTTCCCACTCATTTTTATTTAAAACAACCTTTTCGTTTTTAATAAGACCATTTTCATCAAGGGGATATCCTATATAAGCATCTTCAGTTTCAATAAATTCAGGGTTAAAGGAACCCTCCGTATCTTCACAGAACCTTGCCCCTAAAACGTACCCGGAAGAATGTACTGCGGTTTCTTTAGTTAAAGCAACAACCTCGCCCTTTTTGTTTTTAAAAACAACAGCCGCCGCATAGAATTTGCCGCCAAAGTGAAGCTGAAGGGATAAAAATGGTATCAAATTGCCTTCAATGGTATGTTGAAACCATCCTAAAAGGTCATATCCATCATTGCCGTTATGGCGTAACCTGAAGACCTTTATGCCGTTCATCAAAATCTTCATTGACTTTTCAGCCATTTCAGCCGAAAAGCCTTTTTCTAAAAAGTTTTTAAAGCACAAATCAGCCTGCGCGCATATTAAAAATGCGGTAAGCATATCATATTTTATATTATCCTTGCCATCAGGCGAAACGGGCTGAACAAATTCACCTAATTCAGCACGAAGATTCTTGCGTTCATTTAAAACACGTGCCATAAACACAAGGAAAAGTTCAAAATCCTCATCACCATCAACCTGAGCCGTTGCCTTTTCAAAAACGGGCAGAAATTCACCAATAAAGCCGTACTTATTTTCAAGCATATCATAATAGCAGTATTTAGAATATATGCACCCTGCCTCTTTATAAGCTTTAACCGCTTTTTCAAAATATTCATCCCAACTGCGGCACCAGCCTTTGCAGTTTACTTTTTCCATTAACTGTTCAACTGAATTTACCATAAAAAACACCCTTTCTAATTAATGATACAGCTATTTAGGCACTTTGTCAATGTTTTGTGAAAAATTTTTGTTGAAAATTGTTTCGATGTTTGTTATAATAACAGTGTATTTATTTTTTTATTTTTTAAGGAGGCACTTTTATGCCGGAAAAGAAAAGAAAACGCAGATGGGGCGACCGTCGCGACGGGCGCAAAATCCGCACACTTCCCCCAATGCAGTACATAGCAGTATGTATTATGCACAAGAGAAACGACGCGCAAAACCTTTTTAAATCAACCATTGATTACGCAAGCATTGATAAGTACATAAAAGAAAAGCGCGAACAAGGTCTTGCAGGCTTCGGTTTTATGCACGTTATGGTTGCCGCATACATCAGAATGGTCTCACAAAAACCTGCACTCAACCGTTATATTGCAGGCTGGAAGATTTTTTCAAGAAACGAAATCATCCTTAGCATGATGATAAAAAAGGAAATGAAAGTAAACGCTCAGGAATCTGCAATTAAGGTACGTTTTCAACCTACCGATACTGCGGAAGACGTTTACAGACGCATGGAAGAAGCCATCGAAATTGCAAGGCAGGAGGGCGATTCCAACACGTTTGATAAAGTTGCCCGCGTAATAAATTATCTGCCTACAGTTCTTTTAAGATGGTTTATTTCCTTTATGCAGTTCCTTGATTATTTCGGAATCATGCCCAAAGTTGTTGAGGAAGCATCACCCTTCCACTCCAGCGTTTACGTATCAAACTTAGGTTCATTGGGCATCCCGCCAATTTACCATCACCTTTACAACTTTGGTAACACCCCTATATTTATTACCTTCGGTGCAAAGAGACGCGAGCTTCAGTTGAACCCCGATGGCACAACATCAGCCCATACAATGATTGACTACACCATTACCACCGACGAGCGCACAACTGACGGCCACTATCTTGCAACCGCCCTCAAAGGTCTTGAAAAGCTTTTCCGCACTCCGGAAAAACTTGATACACCACCTGAAACCGTAGTTGAAGATATTGATTAAAAACATACCCCCAAAGGTTTTAAAGCCTTTGGGGGTTATTTTTTACTGCTCGAAAACTTTTTTCAATTCATCAATATTATCAGGTACTTCAAAGGTTTTAACCTCTTTGCCTATTGCATTATACTTATTTTCACCCATTTTATGGTATGGCAAGAGTTCTATTTTTTCAGGTGTCCCCGCTTTTTTTAGAAAATCTCTTATTTTTCGCATTTCCTCAAGCGTATCATTCACGCCTTTTATTACGGGGATGCGAATCCGGATTTTCGCATTTTTCTCAAAAAGCTTTTTAAGATTTTCAAGAATTAAAGCATTATCCGCACCTACGTATTTTTTGTGTGTTTCGCTGTCAAAACACTTGATATCATATAAAAATAAGTCGGTATATGGTAAAATCTTCTCAAAATTTTCAAATTTTACGCACCCCGCAGTATCAACGGCTGTATGAATGTTGTTTTCCTTGCATTTTTTTAAAATTTCAGCAAGAAAATCTATTTGAAGCATACATTCTCCGCCTGAAAAAGTTACACCTCCACCTGAGTTTTCATAAAAAGCCTTGTCTTTTATAACCTCGTTAAAAACTTCATTAACAGTATATACTTTACCGCAGACTTTCCTTGCATCTTTAGGGCAAAGAAACACGCATTTACCGCAAAAAGTGCAGTTATCAGGAGTTTTGCATATGCTTTTACACTTACCGCAACCATTGCATTTATCTTTATAAAGCATCATTTGCACGTTAAAATCTTGGCTTTCGGGATTATGACACCATGCACATTTAAGGTTACAGCCCTTAAAAAACACCGTTGTCCTTATGCCCGGACCATCTACAAACGAGTTGCGTTCAATATCAAATATTATAGCCGTCAACATTTTTATCCTCATCAATAGGTTAAATTATAATTATGCAGAGTTTTTAAATCCTCATAAATTCTTTCAAATTCACTTTCATCACAAAGCTCAGCCATTACAAAGCGATAAAGCATTGAGCGAATCCCCTGAACAGGTGAAGAAAGCAAATGGCAGCCGAAATACAAGCTGATTTCATTTTCCATATCAACTGCAAGGAAAGCACCTGCCGCACCACCCCAGCCGAAATCAGTATATTTTTCGCCTTCTTTAGGGCATCTTACGCCTAAGCCGTAGCTGTGATCCTTATACCAATAAGTTCTTTTTTGATGTTCGCTAAGCCTATCTGTCATCATCAAATTTAACGTTTCAGGCTTTAATAATTTAAAAGTACGAAGTCCCTCTAAAAACTTTATGTAATCATCAACAGTTGAGATTCCGCCCGCACCGCCTGAAGCAAACTCGCTACCAATTTTATAAGTAGCTATAGACTTACCAACATTAACCGTTTTGCCATTTTCAAAACGATATTGTTCTGCCATGGTATTCAATTCTTCTTCAGGTAACATAAATGTAGAATTACCCATACCCGCAACGTCAAAAATATTCTTTTTTACGTAATCTTCAAACTTCTCACCTGAAACAACTTCAACAAAGGCCGCTAAAACATCATGAGATAAACCATATTCCCATCTTTCACCGGGTTCAAAAAGCAAAGGCTCTTTTGCAAGATACTTCATTGTTTCGCGGGTGGGACATTTGCCGTTTGTTTCCTTTTTTGCGTTTAACAAGTTCGCTGAAGCACAGTTATATGAAAAACCTGCCGTCATCTCAAACAAATGCTTTATTAAAATGGGATTTTCCGCTTTTTTAATGCCTTCCTCCGTTTTAACCGTCATTTCTTTAAATTCGGGCATATAATCTGACAATTTATCTTCAAGCGAGAAAAGTCCTTTTTCGTAAAGTTGCAATGCCGCTACGCAAGTTATAACCTTTGAGCAGGAATAGATATTATATCTTTCCTTGCCATTCATTTCAACCTTATTTTCAAGGTCGTTATAGCCATTCATATAACGAAGGATACACTTCCCACCCTTATAAACCGCCAGGTCAAAGCCGGGCAACCCTATATCTAAAAAGGAATCGCAAAATCCTTTCAATCTTTCAAACATAAATATCGCTCCTTTCACGTTATTTATAATTCTACAGTATTGAACGTGTAATGTCAATATTATTTATGCACGATTTAATCACCGCATCCAAGCATTTTTAACGGATTTTTTATCATCACTTTTTTTGCCAATTCATTTGTTAATTCAAACAATATATTATCAAAACAATAGGAAAATCTCGGTTCTTCATTTATTTTAGGTTCAGCATCAAAACCGTTAAAGAACAACGCATCGTGCGATAAAAGAATTTTATCTTCATACCCTGCATCACTTAGAGCGATAATGGCATTGATTTTTTTAGCAATATACTCATCGGAATAATTGCTATAAAGCCTATCAAAGCCAACAAAACAGCCACTTTTTGCTATCTGTTTTATATAATCTATATCTTCTGTATCGCTTAAATGGCCTACCGTTATTGCCTGTGGTTTTACACCTTCAGATAATAAAATTTCCAACGCCTTTAAGCCGTTTTTGTTTCTTGCATTAGTGTGCAATACAATGGGCAAGTTTAGTTTTAATTGCGCCATTGCTGAAGCCTTTAACATTTTTTTATTAAAATCACTTAATTCCTCACCTTCAACCGCACACTTAATTATTCCTGCATTAACGGTTTTGGCATCTTCAATCATGTATTCAGCCAACAATTCAGGCGAAGACCGATAAAGTACGGTTTCATCCGTATAGTAAAATCCGGTCGAACAAATTATATTTACGCCCGACTTTTTAGAAACCTCTTTTAAAAGCTCAACGTCCCTGCCAATATTTATTGGTGTGCAGTCAACAAAGGTATTTAAACAGTAATTTTCTTTAAGATATTTAAGGTATTTAACGGCAATTTTTGCAAGTTGCTTTTTATCAAGATATTTTTTTCCTGCCATTTTTAGGAGATATTCGCTGTAACACGTTATATGCTCGTGAGGCAAAGTTATTCCCACTTCATTTTCCAAAACATTTCCAAGAACAGTTTTAATTTCCATAAAATTTCTCCTAATATAAAAATCACATATAATTTTATATCATTGGTAAAGCGATGTCAAGGTTATTATAGCCGAAGACTATACAATTTTATCGGCTTCAATAAGCATAAGCACAGTCAACTCTATTGCGCTCAGGAGCCCTTCTATATTTATATACTCGTCAGGTTGATGAACTGCGCCGTGCCCCTGCGGTAAATCAAAATCTCTGTTCCAAGAAAGCGTTGTGCCCGTTTCTACTGCATTTTCTAAAAACTGTCTGTACGTGCCGCCTGCATTTACGTAACTTTGCGCGTTTTCCCTGCCCGTATATTCAGAAAATACTTTCAATAACTTTTCAACAAACTTATTGTTTTCAGGCAACAGATGGGGCAATGAATATCCCGCCATCTGCGGTTTTTCCCACCCTATGCTTTTAATTTTTTCTTCGATTTTCCCTAAAATTTCGTCTTTTTTATGGCGGTTGCCGTATCTTATATTAAAATGAGCCGTAACGTAACCATCATCATCTGTTTCAACCTTACTAAGCACACAGGTAAGTTTGCCAAAGCCTTCCGTCTCATCCTCAATATTAAAAAATTCGCCGAAAAAGTTTGCCGACATTTCGTATAAACGCTTAAAAATTTCGCGATCTTTTTCGCCTATATCGTCGCACTTACTGATTTTTTCCGCCGCGATTTTCACTGCAGACACCGCGCCATCAGGAATAGCCGAATGTTTTGCGATTCCCTTTGAAACCAATTTTATATAATCGCCGTTTTTTGTTGCAGATATGTTCTCCTGATCGTATAAGTCCTCGAGCAGATCTTCAGAATAGGGCAACAAAACAACCGTATTGCCTATAACCGTTGCGCCCGTTCCGCCATTTACGCTGATGCCGCTTAACTTTTCCTTGCTCTTTACGGTAAATGCAATTTTGCCTTTATTCCCCCTAAAAAGAGGAAAGCACGTGTCGGCAACAAGAGAAAAATCAGGTGCTTTATTTTCTTTCAGATAATTTTTTACGTCCTGCATACCGCTTTCTTCATTAACACCCGTAAACGCCACAAGCCTGCTTTTAAAAGGAATATTTAATTCTTTCAGAATTTTTGCGCAATAAAGCGAAAGCACAACGGCAGATTTATCATCAAGCGCACCCCTGCCTATTATACACCCGCCTTTTTCTATAGGCTCAAAAGGTTTTGTAAAAAGCCAATCATCGCTTACGGGCACTACGTCGGCGTGGGCAAAAATGCCCAAAGCTTTTTCGCCCGCGCCAAAGTATGATAACAAATATCCGCTATTCTGCCTTAAATCCGTTTCAAACCCGTTTTTCTCATAAAGATTTTGTATAAACTGAAGAATTTTCGCACATTCCGCGCCAAAGGGGGCATTTTCAGAAGCCGTGCCTCTTACAGACGGAATTTTTATAAGCTCCTTTAGAATTTCAACGATTTCATTTTTATTCGATTGAATATATTTATGTATTTCCTCTTGATATTTCATTACTTCTGTTCAGTCCTCTTGATAATATCGTCCTGCAAGTCTTCATTTAATTTGACAAAATAATCAGAAAATCCTGATACGCGCACACGCAGATTTTTATATTCTTCAGGTGTTATTTTTGCTTTTTCAAGATCTTCCTTTGAAACGTATGTAAGTTGGAAATGAACACCACCCATTTTAAAGTAGGTTTCAAGCATATCAACGGTTTTTTCAAAATTATCATCATTTTTTATAAGTTGTTCATCTATGGTAATGTTAGTAACGGTTGAGCCACAGCCTATACCGCTTGGATCGATTTTCGCAATAGAATTCAATAATGCCGAAAGTCCGTTTCTGTCTCTGCCGCCATTTTGACCTAAACCAAACTTTAATGGCTCGCCTTTAAATCGACCATCAGGAGTAGCGCCCATCTTTTCGCCAAACCATTTAAAGTGAGGATTATACCCCGTAAGGTCGCCGATAAGCCAATGATAGCCGAATAAATTGGTCTTATCCTTTAAAAACTCATAAAGACTTCTGTATAACTTTTGTGCAACGTAATTTGAACGCTCAGTATCATTACCAAAGAAATCGCCTTTATTTAAAATAAGCATATGCAAATCTTCATAGCCAACCCAGTCATTTTGAAGGGCATCAATAAGCTCAGCCATAGTAACGATTTTTTCATCAAAAACAAACTGCTTAACAACAATCAAGGAGTCAATTACGTTTGTTATGCCAAGACACATTGGCGATGCAATAACGTAATCAGCCGCGCCCTGAGTCAGACTTTTTGCCTTTTCAACGCAACCCTGGAAGAATATTGCCGATAAATAGTTTAAATCTCTTGCTTTTATTGAGTTATATTTATCATCATAATCATATCCTTTTTCAATATCAGCGCTTAACTCATCAAAAAAGACACCATAAAAATCTTCAAAATTATTTATATTCTTGATTTTATCTGCTTTATCATGAAAAATAGTTGCCATTGATTTTAAAAAGTTAATTTTAGAGTTACTTCCCGCAACTGAGCCCGTAAAGGCAGGTTCGTTACAGCCAACGGTAGTGTAACTAACCGCCTTTTCAAAGGGAAAACCGCAGATTTCAGTATATGCCTTAATGCGCTTTTCATCATTCTGGAATGCAATGCGTTTATTAGGATCTTTTCTTTCAAGGTCAAGTACGTATTTAAAATCTTCCTTTGATAATTTTTCCGTCCACCTTAAAGTTACCTGCGGTATCCACGTTGGCAATTCAACCAAGCTTTCAAGGATAAGTTTTGATAATTCGCAAAAGCCATCACTACCATCAGGCAGATAACCGCCTACGCAAAAGTGAGATTCTGCACCGCGGGTAAACCACGTTTTGCATGCTGCCGACTGAAGCATTAAAAATAATTCATGCAAATATTCTTTGGCTTCTTCACGGGTAAGAACGCCATTTTTAATATCCGCCTCATAAAAAGGATTTAAGTATCTATCAAGTGTACCCACACTATCAGGATCGGTAGAAAAGCACAGATATAAGGAAAGCACCGCCTCATAAAAGCTTGAAGGCTTATTTTCAGGCACTTTTAAAAGTGTTTTTGAAAGTGTAATTAAGTTTTCCTTATATTCCTTATTTTCAACGTTTTTTGAAAGCTCAAGTGCTTTTTCTGAGCATTTATGCGCCCACTTAATAAGCGCTTCCGCTACACGTTTAAGCGCCTCAAGATACAATATTTCTTCCTTTTTATCATGAGTTTTTATAGATTGGTCTATATCCTCAACAATACCTTTAATGCCCTTTTCAAAAAGCACCTTATAATCAGCCGTTGCGTGTTGCCATTCATTTACAGAAAGGTTATCAATATTTTTTAAGTAAAAATTCTCAAAAAGTTCCTTTGAATATTTATGCCCGCCCCTGCGGAAAGCATCGCCAACTATCGTACCATCACAGTTAAAGAAACCCGTCATTTTAGAAAATTCGGTTATAACAGGCTCTTGATTCAAAATATATTGGCAAAGCCTTTTTGATTCCATTTCTTCGCGTTCCAAAAATAAATCTTGGCGATCGTACTCCGTTTTAGTTGTTTTTGCGTAAAGTTCACCATTTAAAGTAAGTTTTAAAAGTTCTTCAATTCTTTTATTCATTTTATATTCCGCCTTTCTACAAAACCTTTATACCAAATTTTTTATAAAAAGTAAATGCACAAATGATAATTATTTGCACTTTTTGGTACAAATTATTGACTTTTATCTGCATTTTTGATACCATATAATCGGGTGATTTATATGAATAATTCCATTATAGTTACTAAAATCAACAGTATTATTCTTTTTGAAAGTGATCAGCTTACCGAAAATATTTCCTTCTATTTTCCTAAAATCAATTATCACGAATTGATATTTCATTTATCAGGAAAAGCATCAATAAATTTTGATAATAAAATTCATGAATGTGAAAAAGGCACGTTGAGATTTCTGCCCAAAGGCGTATATAAAAATTACGCAGTGCATCGCTATGAGCCTACCTCGTGTATTGACATTTTTATTGATTCCGATACACCATTTTCAGACGAGCCACTTTGCCTGCAATTACAAAACAACGTCGCTATTGAGGCACTTTTCAAGAAAGCTTTTTCCATATGGATAACAAAAAGTGAAGGGTATTATCACAAATGTCTTGCACTTGTATATGAAATTCTTTTTGAACTTGAAAAGCATGAATATTCACCTGAAAGCAAGTTACGGCTTATTGAACCTGCCATTGAATTTATAAACGAAAATTTTTTAAAAGACAAAATCTGCATTGAGCACCTTGCAGAAATTTCAGGCATAAGCCAATCATATTTAAAAAAGTTGTTTGTAAAAAGATTCGGTGTTACACCCCTTAAATACGTAATTCAGCTAAAAATAAATTATGCCCGCAACCTTCTACTTTCAGGTATGTACACATCATCGCAGGTTGCCGAAATCTGCGGATATAGTAATTTACACTTTTTCAGCCGTCAGTTTAAAGAATATTGCGGTATTTCGCCTATAGAATTCAAAAACCAGTACACGCAGAAATAAAGAGGTTAATATGAACGAAAAAAAGTTAAAAAGCGCATCAAAAATACTTAACCGCATATGCCACAGTCTGAAAAACGACCTTTTTGCCCTTAACATTTATTGGTGCAGAACAGCTTACAGAGAAAATTGGAATTATTCTGCCCACAAACATTCTTTCTTTGAGCTTCATTTACCATTAAAGGGGAATGCCGAATATGTTGTTGACGGCAAAATTCTTACGGTAAACCCCAATAGTTTTTTAATGTTTGCGCCTGAAACCGTACATAAACTTCAGTTTGCATCAGATGATTTTTCCGAATTTGTTTTTGGGTTTGACGTACTTTCACCGCAAAAATTATTGCTTAGCCTTTCAAAAAAGCCTTATTTTAAAGGTGATGATACTGCCTATATGCTTAACGCTGTTGAGCATATGTTAAAAAATGCGCAGAATGCTTTTTTAGGCTTTAACGTTTCAATTTCAAGCCAACTTACCTGCTTATGTATTGAACTTTTCCAGCAGGTTACGGGCGAAGTTTCGGGGGTAGAGGACACCATTACAAACGATATGCGCATTGACCTTGCCGTTAAATTTATTGACGATAATATTTCATCCGACCTTACCTGCTTTGACGTTGCCGACTGCGTTCACGTAAGTTTAAGGCACTTAAACCGTTTATGTGAAAAATCACTTTCAATGAGCGTTGCCAACCTAATTCTTTCGCGAAAAATTCGTTATGCAAAAAAGCTGATGTCAGAACCTGAAAGAAGTCTTTTGTCTGTTTCTGAATCGACAGGCTTTTCCTCGCAACAGCAATTTTCCAAAGCATTTAAGCGCATAGAAGGCATTACGCCTACCCAATACAAAAAAGACTTGGGAAAATAATGTCCGAAAAAGGCAAAACGGAGTCCGTTTCAATTATTGACCTTAAAATGCAATTATTTTAAAATATTACTATCAAGGAGGTATTAAATATGAAACACAATTTTCCAACAATGATAACACCTTATAAAGCTGATGGCTCAGTTGATTTTGAAACTGTAAAAAAATACGTTAAATTTTATTATGACAGAGGTTGCAGCGGAATTTTCTCAATCTGCCAATCAAGCGAAATCGCATTCCTTACAGTTGAGGAGCGTGTAAAGCTGAATAAAACCGTATATGATTATGCAAAGTCCTTAGACGAAAACATGATTATTGTATCTTCAGGCCACGTTGCTGACACTATTGAAGCGCAGGCAGAGGAATTAAACAAGGTTGTTGAAAGCGGCACAGACGCCCTTATTTTAATAACCAATCGTCTTGACATCAATAACGAAGGCGACGACGTATGGATTGCAAATGCCGAAAAATTATTAAATCTCTTACCTAAAGATATAAAACTCGGTCTTTACGAATGTCCTTTACCCTACAAACGTCTTGTAACACCTAAAATTCTTTCATGGTGCGTTGAAACGGGCAGATTCTATTACATGAAGGACACTTGTTGCAATATTGATACCATAAAAGAGCGCCTTGAGATTTTAAAGGACACACATTTTATGCTTTTAAATGCAAACTGCCAGACGCTTCTTGAATCAATGCGTGCAGGTGGTGGCGGATATTGCGGAATAATGTCAAACTTCCACCCCGAATTATACACGTGGCTTACAAAAAATTACGAAAGCGAAGAGGCTGACAAGTTGCAATCACTTATCGGCACAATCGGTTTTACCGAGGTAGGCTTGCCATACCCCTTAACTGCAAAATACCATATGTGCCTTGAGGGTATTGAAACGAAAAACATCGCACGTAACAGAAAATCAGAAGAATTAACGGGCTATGCAAAGGATTGCATGAAGCAAATGAACTTATTAACCAAGGAAGCGTGGAAAGCATTAAATGAATAATATGCCGTGGAGTTTTTCTCCATATAAACCCTTCTTTTTTGAAACCGGTGATATTTACGTTTGCCGAATTTCGCCTAACAAAAATGATTTTACGGCTGAATGGCTTGATATAAAAAAAGAATATACCGTTTTTATCCGCAAACGCAATGAAGGCGAATTTATCGAAGGGGCAAAAACGCGAAATTCTTACGTTAAAATTGAAAACTTAGAAGAAAATACCGATTATGAGTTTTTTATTCAGGCAGGGGACAAGAAAAGCCGAATCCGCCTTGTACGTTGCGGTAAGCATGAAGGAATTGCCGTTAATTATCTTCATCCTGACGATGAGGCGTACTGTTTTTCAGGAAGGTGCTTATGCTCACCTTCACTTGTAAGGCACCCTGACGGTTATCTTTTAGCATCAATGGATCTTTTTAAGGGTGATTTCCCCCAGAATCTTACGTTGATTTATCGCTCAGACGACAATGGTGAAACGTGGCACTACGTTTCTGAGCTTATGCCCTGCTTCTGGGGAAAATTGTTTATCCATAACAATGAGCTCTATATGATTGCCTGCTCAACTGAATATGGCGACCTTTTAATAGGTAAATCGCTTGATGGCGGTAAGACCTTTACCTCGCCTACGGTTATTATGCGTGGTTCAAACGGCAAAAACGGGCAATGCGGTGTGCACAAAAATCCGCAGAACGTGCTTGTACACAACAACCGCATTTACATAACTATTGAGTGGGGCTCCTGGGGCAGATGCTATCACGCACCTACGGTAATTTCCTGTGATTGCAACAAGGATTTGCTTGATTATTCCAACTGGGTAATTCCTACACCGATAAAATATAACCCTGATTGGGAAGGCGTTGCAAAAGGAAATTCACCCGGCACAATAGAGGGCACGTTGGTGCTTTCGCCTGAAAACGAAATCCTTAATATTATGCGATATCAGACAGGTAATTGCGTGCCACGATACGGGCTTGCAATTGTTTATAAGGTGGATAGCGAAAATCCGCAAAATCCCATTGAATATTCACGCACAATGGAGTTTCCTGCAAACTTGTCTAAATTTATGATTAAAAAGGACGAAAAAACAGGTTTTTACTATACTATATGCTCAAGGATTACCGACCCTGAAAATATTTATGCGCGAAATCTGCTTTCGCTTATGGTGTCAAAGGACCTTAAGAAGTGGGATCTTGTTTGCGACCTTATTGATAAACGCAATGAAGATTCAAAGAAAGTAGGGTTTCAGTACGTTGACTTTGAAATTGAAGGCGATGATATTATCTGGCTGTGCCGTACTGCGCAAAATGGCTCGCACAGTTATCACGACACCAATTTTATAACCTTCCACAGGACAAAAAATTTCAGAAACGCAGAGGTTTGATTATGTACAATATGCCTTGGAGCCACGCCCCATATAAACCCTTCTTTTTTGAAACGGGCGATATTTACGTTTGCCGTATTTCGCCTAACAAAAATGATTTTACGGCTGAATGGCTTGATATAAAAAAAGAATATACCGTTTTCCTTAAAAAACGCGATGAAAGTGATTTTAAGGAAGTTTCAAAAACAAGGGATAATTTTATTAAAATTGAAAATTTAGAAGAAGATACTGACTATGAATTTTACATTCAGGCAGGGGAAAAGAAAAGCAGAACACGTCTTGTAAGATGCGCTGAACATTACGGCATTGCGGTAAACTATCTTCACCCCGAAGATGGTGCTTACTCATTTTCAGGACAATATCTTTGTTCGCCATCACTTGTAAGGCATCCTGATGGCTATCTTTTAGCCTCAATGGACCTTTATAAGGGCGGTGGACCGCAGAATCTTAATCTGATTTTCCGCTCCGACGACGATGGCGAAACATGGCACTACGTTTCCGAGCTTATGCCATCATTTTGGGGAAAGTTGTTTGTACTTAACAATGAGCTTTATATGATTTCCTGCTCAACAGAGTATGGCGACCTTTTAATCGGCAAATCCCTTGATGGTGGAAAGACTTTTACGCCACCAACAACCATTCTTCATGGTTCAGGCAAAGGTGAGCAGGGCGGTGTACACAAAAATCCGCAGAACGTGCTTGTTTATGAAAACAGAATTTATATTACCATTGAGTGGTGTGATAATGGTGCTTTTGCGCCAACGGTAATTTCTTGTGATTGCAGCAAGGACTTACTTGACTACAGAAATTGGGTAATCCCTGAGCCTTTAAAGTACAACCCCAACTGGGAGGGTGTTGCCAAGGGTGAATCAATAGGCTGTATTGAGGGAACTCTTGTTGTTTCCCCTGAAAACAAGGTGTATAACATAATGCGTTATTGGCAACATAAGTGTGTACCTGACCACGGCTTGGCTCTTGTTTATGAAGTTGATACAAAAAATCCTAAAAATCAGATTAAATATGCTTATGCAATGGATTTCCCTGCAAATTTAGCAAAGTTTATGATAAAAAAGGATGAAAAAACAGGTGCATATTATACTATATGCTCAAGAATTACTGATCCCGTGCGGATACATTCACGAAATCTCCTTTCGCTTATGGTGTCATATGATTTAAAGAAGTGGGAAGTTGTTTCCGACCTTATTGATGAGCGCGACAAAGACCCCATGTACACAGGCTTTCAATACGTTGATTTTACCATTGAGGGCGATGATATTATCTGGCTTTGCCGTACTGCACAGAATCAGGCGCACAATTATCACGACTCAAACTACATAACCTTCCATAAGTTAAAGAATTTCAGAGATATTAAATATTGACTTAAACCTCGTTTGTAGATATAATATTTACAAGCGAGGTTTTTTTATGAAGAAATTTTTGATTCTTTTATTTATATTTATGCTATTACCTTTTTCGGTAAGTGCATCAAAAGTTAATTATACGCAAACGGAAAATCTTTCATGGCAAGGCGGACTTGCGTGTTCTTTCGAAGCTACAAAGGATTACGTAAAGTTCACCAATATAACAACATCATACAGCTCACCATATTTTGACATTTTACCTGCTTTTAAAAAGGCAATCGGCAACAAAAATCAGGTAACATTGGAAATCACCATAAAAATTAAGGCAGATTTTAAAGTTGAAAATACAGCTTCAAAGTTTCACATTAATATAAGAGCTTTTACCGATGCAAAAAATGCTGAAATCTGGCGCAACCATCACAAAACTGAAGATTGCTGCCGACCAACATTTTTCCAAGCAAGTGGCAGTAACGTATCTTACACACTACCAAGTTCATCAAAACGTTTAGAAAACAACTGGAACTCCTACACATTCCTGGTTACCGCCTCAGAAGAACAGATAAATTGCCCCATTACACCAAATTGGTACTTGTGTTTTGATGGTTTAGAGCCCAATTTATTAAAGGCAATTTACGTTGAAAGCGTAGTCATATCACTTTATACGCAAACGCCCAGCCCAACCCAGAAAGTTACAGCACGTACCCCAAGGCCCATGCGTACAATATCTCCTATAGTTGCAATCGCTACACCTACGCCAACCGTTTCACCATCACCTACGCCATCACCTACACCTGATTGGCTTAACCAGCCTGCAGTTGAAGATATGAGTTCAATCTCAAAGGATGTGGCACGATACACCTTTAACATAATAATTGCAATAGGCATACTTTATTATTGTGTAACCTCTGCAATAAAGAAAAATAAAAAGTAAAAAATCTATTTGCCGAAATTTTTATTTTGTGATATAATCATATTCGTAAAATAAAAAAGCCGGTGTGTTGGAACTGGCAGACGAGACGGACTCAAAATCCGTTGTCAGCGATGGCGTGTGGGTTCGAGTCCCACCACCGGCACCAATAAGAAGAAAGTAGGCATTCGCCTACTTTTTTCTTATTCTATAAAAGGTGGTGGGGCTCGAACACCGAGGGGGAACAAAGCGTTAAGAAAACGATTGATAATCGTTTTTAGCTTTGTTGTGCGAATCGGGTACTGCAAGCAAAGCTTGCGGTCGATGAGCAGATAAGGCGCGTAAGCGACTGTGTCCCACCACCGGCACCAAAAAAGAAGTAACTTTTGTCTACCAAAAGTTACTTCTTTTTTTATCCAAGCCGCAGGCTTGGTATATCATCACCGCACGAAGTGTGGTGTATATCACCAAAAAGCAGACTGCGGTCTGCTTTTTGT
>JAZOMK010000402.1:0-8442 GCA_045653985.1 Clostridia bacterium
ATTAAATAAGTTGTAATTATGGAGACTATAAGATAACGGAAAATCAAAATAACATAAAAAGTAACAGACACCCATATTCCGAAGAAATTGATAGAACTATCACACTATTAAGCACGATTTTCAACATATTTTGGTTATAATAAATTCAATAGGTATTATAGCAGCAAGCATAGACAGCCTTTATCATAATGAAAAACTAACGGAACTTTTAGTGCAAAAAAGTTGCAATTCACAATTAGAGCATTTATAAGTTATACTCGATTATATTGTTCTATCGGTAAAGCCAAAGTTTTAACTGTATTTTACCTTGTATAATTTGGGATTCTATGGTATACTATAATTGAAATATTATAGATTCTGTATTTTAATTTAACACAAGTACAAAATAATTCCGAGGTGAATATTATGATAGCAATAGTAACAGGTGCTTCCTCCGGCATGGGCAGGGAGTTTGTTAAAAAATTGGATAATGAAAATTTAGATGCAATATGGGTTGTTGCAAGAAGGGCGGACAGGCTTGAAGAATTAAAAAAGGAAGTTAAAACTCCCATAAAAGTAATTGCCTGCGACCTCACAAAAAACGCAAGCACATTATTTGATATTCTTGAAAACGAAAAGCCTGAAATCAAAATTCTTGTTAATTGTTCAGGTTACGGCAAGTTTGGCCACACTGATGCCGTACCCGTTGAAGAAAGTTTGGGGATGATAGACCTTAACGTTAAGGCACTTGTTGAGGTTACACAAAAAGCAATCCCATTTATGGCAAAGGATAGCCATATCGTTGAGCTTTGCTCACTTTCCTCTTTCCAGCCCGTACCATATCTTAACGTTTATGCTTCAACAAAAGCTTTTGTACTTTCCTATTCGCAAGGTCTTAATGCTGAATTAAAGGACAGAAAAATTCACGTTATGGCAGTTTGCCCGGGATGGGTTGAAACAGAATTTTTTGCACGTGCCGAAACTGAGCAAAAGGATGCAGTAACATACTTTAATAAAATTTACAAGGCAAAGGACGTAATTGATACGGCATATAAGGATATGTACAAAAAGAAAGCCGTTTCAGTACATGGTTTAAGAATAAAATTCCAAGTATTGCTTGTTAAACTTCTCCCCCACTCACTTGTAATTAAAATTTGGCTTAAACAACAAAAGCATTAAAAAAATGTTCTCCGATTTTTTTCGGAGAACATTTTTTATTTATTCAAAATATTTCTTGCAACGTACACACCGCTTGCAGATGCGTGTGAAAGTGAATGTGTTATACCGCTGCCATCGCCTATAATATATAAGCCTTTATGCTTTGATTGAAGTTTATCATCAACTTCAACCTCCATATTATAGAACTTAACTTCAACACCATATAAAAGCGTATCATCATTTGCAGTACCGGGTGCAACTTTATCAAGGGCATAAATCATTTCGATTATACCATCTAAAATTCTTTTAGGAAGAACAAGCGATAAATCACCGGGTGTTGCACTTAATGTAGGTGTAATAAAAGATTCTTCAATACGGTCAGGTGTTGAGCGTCTGCCGCGGATAAGGTCGCCAAAGCGCTGTACGATAACACCACCACCAAGCATATTACTTAAACGCGCAATGCTTTCGCCATAGCCGTTGGAATCCTTAAAAGGCTCAGAAAAATGCTTAGCAACAAGAAGCGCAAAGTTCGTGTTATTTGTTTGCTTTTTGGGATCTTCATAGCTATGGCCATTAACGGTTATAATGCCGTTTGTGTTTTCATTAACAACTGCGCCTTTTGGGTTCATACAGAAAGTACGTACTTTATCACCATACTTTTCGGTACGGTATACGATTTTGCTTTCATAAAGTTCATCGGTTAAATGCTGAAAAACTTCGGCAGGTAATTCAACACGGACGCCAATATCAACGCGATTTGATTTGGTTGGGATTGAAAGTTCTTTGCAAACTTTTTCCATCCATTTACTGCCGCTTCTGCCTACTGAAATTATAAGTTCTTTACAAGCATAAGTTGCATCTCCGCACACTACGCTGTAGCCGTCATCCTCTTTCACAACGGTTTTAACGGGAGTATCAAAGAAAAATTCAGCCTTTTCCTTTAAATAATTATAGATATTTTCAAGAACAACATAATTGATATCAGTACCTAAATGGCGCACGGAAGCATCAAGCAAATGAAGGTCATTTTGGATGCAAACAGTTTTGAATTTTGTGCCTGCGGTGGTATAAAGTTTTGTGCCTTCGCCACCGTAAGCCATATTGATTTCATCAACGTACTGCATCAAATCAAGTGCGCGTTTTTTGCCGATATACTCATACAACGTACCGCCAAAATCGTTGGTAATATTATATTTGCCATCAGAAAATGCACCTGCACCACCGAAACCACTCATAATAGAACAGCTCTTACAGTTGATACAGCTTTTGATTTTATCGCCATCAATAGGACAAACGCGTTTATTTAAAGGATGTCCTGATTCAAAAACGGCAACTTTAATATCTTTATTGTTTTTAACAAGCTCATAAGCAGCAAATATACCACCGGGACCTGCACCTATAATTATAACATCATATTTCATTAAACTCTCTCACTTTCAAAAATAGCGCACTCGTTTTCAAAGCGCTTATCATCATCTTTCATTGTCCATACAAATTTAGGTGTGCCGAACAATCCCGTTGTAATTTTTACAGCCAATGAATTTCTTGATTTTTTATTATATGCAATAAAATCAGGCTTTGCAAGGAAGTTAAAAGACATAAGCGTCAAAAGGATATTTAATAAAGACGCTTTCTTTTTTTCTTTAATAACATTTGTGTAAAGTTGACCGCAAAAAACATCGGGTAGATATTTTTTAATGTTTTTAATAAGCAAAGGATTAAAGGATTCAACGCAATATTCGCCCTTATACTCTTTTAAAATATCGGCAACTTTTTGGCATAGCGAACTATCAAAATTTTCACCTTTTAATTCAACCAAAAGCGGCACTTTACCGTCAACAAGGTCAAGAACTTCTTTAAACGTTGGTATTTTTTCTTGGGTATCTAAAAGAGCAAGTTCTTTTAATTGGTCTTTGGTAAATTCGCTTAAATTGCCCTCTGCCCCCGTCATTCTTTTAAGTGTATAATCATGAAAAACCATAACAACGTTGTCCTTTGATAATTGAACATCAAGCTCAATACCATAGCCCTTTTTTACGGCATTATCAAAGGCTTTTAATGAGTTTTCGGGGATAGCTTTACCAAACAGCCCCCTATGGGCATAATCAACAAGTAGGTTTTTATTGAATTTTCTTTTCCTCGGCATTACGCTTATAAGATACAAAAGGCATATTACCAAAAGGAAAATAAGAACAGTATATAAAATCCACATATCAATCCTCTACATCAAGCTGTTCAAGCATACTTTTTTTAGCCATTGGTTTAGCATCGCCATGTTTAACAAATAACATTGTAATAAATGAGAATATTACAAATACCGCACCAAAGGAGAAGAAGGTATAGCGCATACCAAAGCCATCATAAAGGAAGCCTGAAATAATAGGTGCGACAATCTGTGCCGCCATTGATGCAGTGTAGTAGTAGCCTGTATATTTACCTATATCACCTGCTTTTGCAAGTTCAACAACCATCGGGAATGAGTTTACGTTTATGGTCGCCCATCCGATACCTGCAAGGCTGAACACGGGATACATAATAACTTCAGGTGTTTCCGGTGTAATGAAAAGACCGATTGCAAAGGCACTTGCAAGCATCAGAACGCCCGCTAAAATAGTCTTTCTTCTGCCTATTTTGGTTGCGACAATACCAACGGGAATGTATGAAACTATTGCCGCAGCCTGCGCAACTATAAGGGTAAAGTTAAAGTCGAAGCCAAGGACAGTTGATGCGTAAACAGAATATTTGCTTGTAATTGAATTATAACCGATATACCAAAGCGCAACGGATGCAAGAATCAAGAGTAATGATTTAAACTCAGCCTTTGAAAGCTTGCGTTTTTCGCCTGATTCTTCAACTTTTTCTTCAATATTGTATTTAATAGTGTCTTCTTCCATTTCCTTTGCCCATTTATTTTCCTTAACGGACAGCATAAATACAATAAAGCCTAAAAGCATAACACCGCAAACAGCCATTATATAGCCTGAATATTCCATATATCTGTCTTTTGAAGTTGCAAAAACCATACCTAAAACAAGCACGATAATACCGCCTGCAGTACCGGTAAGATTGATAATTGCGTTAGCTTTTGATCTTAAAGGTTTAACCGTAACGTCAGGCATAAGTGCAACTGCAGGTGAACGGAAAGTTGCCATAGCAATTAAAACTACAAGAAGTGTTGCAATAAAGCCAATAAGCGGCCAAACGTTTGTAATGGTTAAATCAAAGGCACTTTGCCTTAACATTTCATTAAAGGCTTCCTCACCCATTGCGCCCTGCTGTAATTCAGGTATACCTGCTGCAGCAAGTTTTGAAATCTGATAATTATCAATAAAGGTCAATGCAATAAACGATATAACCGCAATAATAGTACCTGCAAAAATAAAGGGTTTACGTTTGCCGTATTTTGTATTTACCTTATCAGAAATCGCACCGAAAATGGGCAACATAAATACTGCCAATACGTTATCAAGGGACATTACTGTGCCTGATACGCTTTGCGGAAGACCGAAGTGGTTATTTAAAATAAGTGGTATGATGGCATCATATGCCTGCCAGAAGGCAGAAATCAGAAAAAATGCCATACCTACCAATAAAACGCGCTTATAATTAAGTTTCATAAAAGAAGTTCCTTTCTTATTTTCATACTAACAAATTATACCATATAAAAAGCTCAATGTAAATAGTAAAAAAGCGATATTACCTTTTGTTGTAATATCACTTAAAAATATTATGTAAAATTAAAGGACAAGCTCAATTCTTTTATGGAGGTTTTCGATATAAATCTCTTCAGCACCCTCAGCCTTTTCGCCATCAAGAGACCATGCCATATCAGCACTTGAAATGACCTTTATTTTGCTTGATTTACGGAAGGTTATCATGCGGCTATCATAGTTTTGCTTATTAAGTGCTTTGATGCACTCATGAAGTTCTACCATATCCTTTGGTGCTTTTATTAAAAGAATTTCAAACTCGCCGTCAGACATATCAACAGTTTCAGGCTTTAAGGTAAGAATACCGCCTACACTTGTTGAGTTGCAAACTGCACCGAATATGTAATCATCTTCAATAACTTCATCATCAAGTTCCATACGCACGTGTAATTTACGCATGGTTAAAAGCTCCTGAATTCCCTCCAACGCATAAGCCATATGACCAAGAACGTTTTTAACACTTTGCGGTGTTGAATAGCTTGCTTTTGTAAATGCGCCAAAGGATGCAATATAAGAAAAATATCTATCTGCAAACTTGCCGACATCATAACAAACGCCTTTGCCTTCAATAATCTGCTTTGCCGCTTCAATAACGTTTACTGAAAGATGGCGCGAACTTGCAAAATCATTGGTTGAGCCTGCAGGAATATAACCTATAGGCTTATGTATGCCCGCTTCGATAACACCTGAAATAGTTTCATTTAAAGTGCCGTCGCCACCGCAACAAACGATAAGGTCAGCACTATTACCAAAGCGTTTTACTGCTGTTACGGCATCACCACGACAGGTAGTAACGTACACATTTGTGGCATAATCAGCACGATTAAATACCGAAATTATATCTGTAAGATGCTTAACTGCTTTTTTCTTGCCCGCTGTAGGGTTAATTATAAGAAATAATTGCTTTGCCTTCACGCTTTCTGCCTGCCTTTCCTTAAATATTTTATTTAGAAAGAGATCTTATGTCAAGAATTTTATCATTTAAAATATATTTTTGTAAGCTAAGCTATAGAACAACAACATTTATCCCAATATAATTGCCGCCATTCTTTTAGCAGAATCAGCAAGGGAATCAAGCACGGCATACTCATTTAGTGAATGAATATAATCGCCCTTTACACCGATGCAATCAACGCACGGAATTCCTGCTTGAGTAACCTCAGCGGCATCAGAACCGCCTGCACCTGAGCCGATTTCTTTTTTAGAAAAACCGTATTTTTCAAAACATTTATTTATTTTATCAAGAAAATCAAGATTTGTTTTTGTTAAATCCATTGACGGACGAAGATTGGTGATTTTAAATTCGCAAGTGCAACCTTTTACAAGATTATTTTCGGCAATCTTTTTAAGTTCGGAAACAATAAACTCATACTCTTCATTAGTAGAAAATCTTGTATCAACGGTAAATTCGCAGTTACCTGCAACGATATTGCGTTTTTTGCCACCGTTTATAAGACCAACGTTGCAAGTGATGCCGTTATGATCCTTAAATTCTTCAATTAAAAGAATTTTATGTGCCGCTTCTCTTATTGCGTTTGCGCCCTTACGTGCGCACAACGAGCCATGAGCTTCAATACCGGTTATTATAAAAGTTGAACCTAAAACTCCTTTACGGTGAAGGCCGAGTTTATCTTTCCAAGCTTCATCATAGCCTTCAAGATTCAAAAATGCCGCCGCACCCTTTGCCCTTTGACAAATATAGTTAATGGTTGCTTTATTTTCAATGCCGCTGCCGATTTCTTCATTACTTTGCAGAATCATCATAACAGGTCTTTCAGAAAAGCCTACGTTATGGAGTGCCTCCATACACAAAAATCCTGCAACAACACCACCCTTACAATCAGTTGCGCCCGGGCCGTAAATATTTCCATTCTCGATTTTTACCGGTGTTTCGCCAAAGGAACCAACGGGATGAACCGTATCAAGATGACCTGAAAGTACCACAGGTGTGCCTTTTGCATCTTTGTTCATAATAATCGTAACAACGTTGCCGAATTTTTCCTGCTCAAAAACTTCAATTTCCCAATTAAATTTTTTGGAAAGATCAATAAAATATTGGCTTACGTTATCAACGCCTTCTTTAAAATCAGAAGGACTTTCGATATTTAAAACGTCTGCCCATACGCTTATGTATTTTTCATTTAATGAATCAATCTCGTTAAACACAGAATTCATATAATCCCCTCTTTAAATAAAAAATTGAACTGCAATAAAGCTAAAGTAAATTACAAGCAATATGATTCCTTGCCAACGTGCAAGCTTTTGTTTGAATATTGTGGGAAGTGTAAGAATCGCCATAACAAGAAGCATTACGGGGATATCAATAATAAGCGATGCGTTGATTCCGTTAATATAGCTTGTGGCAGGAACAACGAAGGGGCTTATCGTTACAGCAACACCGCTTACAAGCACAAGGTTAAATAAGTTTGCACCGATGATGTTGCCCAATGACAAAGAACCATGTCCTTTAATTAACGAAGTAATTGCAGTAACAAGCTCAGGTAATGATGTACCTAAGGCGACTATGGTAAGACCGATAACTTTCTCGGAAACGCCAAGCTTTTCAGCAATAATAATGGCGTTATCAACGAGGAAATCAGCACCGAAAGCAATTAAAGCCGCACCTAAAACAAGCATAATGATATCTTTTAAAAGGCTGTCTTTTGTGCCTTTTTCTTCTGATTCAACTGTAAAATCTTCACCACATTTTGCTTCAAGCTCGTTTTCAGTATCGTTAGCATCAGTATTTTTAGCGGTACTTTTCATTCTTAAAACGTTTATTATCATATAAAGCACAAAAAGAACAAGAAGAATTATACCCGTTGCCCTTGAAAAGATGCCCGTAACATATGCAACAAAGCAATATATTGCCGCAGCGATGAAGAAGAAAGTTACCGGGAAAACAAGGCTTTTTCTTGGTACACTACCCGGCTTTATTGATATTGTTAATGCAGCAATAAGCGCAGTATTACAGATAATTGAGCCTAAAGCATTGCCGTATGCAATAGAACCGCTGTTATTCATTGCCGCACCTGCTGAAACCATAACTTCAGGCAAAGTTGTACCAATAGAAACAACCGTTGCGCCTATTAAAATCTCAGGTAATCTAAAACGACGTGCGATGCCCGTTGCACCATCAACGAACCAATCGCCGCCTTTAATTAAAAGAATAAAACCTACAATAAGTAAAAGAATGGGAACTAACATAATAAAAACCCTTTCCGCAATATTAAGTAACAGTATATCATATTTTATCATTAAAATCAAGAAATTTATTCTTTGCAACAATACGTAAAAAACAAAAAAATAAAGCACTTCCAAAGAAATGCTTTAATTATAAAAAATCTTAATAAAGGCGCAAAAAACGGTTAATTTAAAGCCTTTTTTATAATTTTTTCATGCGTAAATTGGCTTGTTCATATTCATATTCGCGTTCTATTTCAAAATGAATACCCTTTTCATTACAGATATCTATAAAATCTTTAATAATTTCTTTATTATAAAAATTTTCGCAAATACTTAAAACCAAAGTCCCGCCGACGTCGGCAGCAGCTAAATTGCATTCACCGAAATCGGTCCAGGAACGGAAAGA
>JAZOMK010000403.1:0-4955 GCA_045653985.1 Clostridia bacterium
AACGAACGAATTTCTTTGAATTTAAAAGGAATGAGTCCGGTGCAATACCGAACTCATTCGCAAATTATTTAATTTAAAATTTTGTCTAAACTTTGGGGTTCACTTCAAATCGGGTGCTTTTCTTGACAAAAACATATGTAATGTGCTATAATTTATCGTAGATAATTATGTTTATTGATACGAGGTATTGTTTGTGAATTTTTGGAGCAAAAAAGGCGTAAAATCTGCCGTAATAGCTATACTTGCACTTATATTTGCAATAGCTGTTGAAGTTTCATTTTTTGTAAGCGTTAAAACCTATGATATTTCAGGCAACAGCACGTCCCTTTACAATAATAACCAATGCGAAATCGGTTCACACGGCTATGAAATAAGCGGTAACACTTATACTGCAATTTCACCTGACCCGCAAATTGTGTTCATGAACGTTAAAACGAAAGTAAACGCAATGTTGGTTAAGCTTGATAACAGAGTTTTTACTTCTGTTGATTATCAGGTATTTTATGCTGATAATGGTGATTTTACTGAAGCAAACTCAATTTCAGGCACTATCCCCTTTGGTTCAAACAGTTTTAGCTTGACTTTGCCACAAGGTGATTATGACACTTTAAGGCTTGATATTAACGGTAATTTTACACTTAATGACGTTATTGTAACCGATGGTACAGTTTCAACAAAAACTGTTGCCGCACAACCTTTCAGCATTCTGCGCACCTTTATAATGTTTGTTGCTTTTGCACTTTCTGCCTTATTGTTTGTGCGCTGGCTTTTAAGCAAAAATCCAAGAAAGCTTACCGTTTATGAATTTTTATTTGTTGCATTTGCGTTTTGCTTCTATTTTATCTGGGCAGTTGCAAAGGAATATAACTATGCACCTGATGAAGCAATGCGTTATGATGTAACGTGGTTTCTTTTTGAAAATAACCGCCTGCCGGTTGGTGATGAGCTTTTATCTGATTGGGGCTTCTCATACGCACATCTTCCCGCAATGTTATGTAGTCCCTTTGGCTACGTGCTTATGAAGATAGCATCGGTATTTACGCTTAACGCACGTTTCCTGCTTTTAGCGGCAAGAATGGTAAGCGTAATTGCATGTACGGGCGCTGTGTACTTTATAATTAAATTAACAAAGCTTATATTTGCCCGTCCTGCACGTTGGGTAATGATTACAACCGTAGCTTTCATGCCACAGTTCGTATTTTTAGGCAGTTACGTTAATAATGACTCCCTTGCACTTTTAGGCATTACGATAATTGCTTACGCATGGGCATTAGGTATGAAAGATAATTGGAATCTTAAAAACTGCTTATTGTTATCCTTTGGTCTTTCAACCTGCATACTTTCATACTACAACAGCTATGCGTGGGTACTTTTCAGCGTACCGTTCTTTATATACTCATACTTAAAGAAAAACGAGAAAGATTATAAAGGTCTTTTTAAATATGCAGGAATTGTAGCAGGTGTTACAATCCTACTTGCCGGTTATTATTTTGTAAGGCATCTGGTTTTATATAACGACCTTTTAGGTTTTAAAACAAGCCATTATTATGGTGAGCTTTATTCCTCCCCTGCCCTACACCCTGATAACAGACCGTCAATCGCTGAGCAAGGCATTTCATTAAGCGGTATGCTGTTTGGTATGAATTGGCTAAAAACCACCTTCTTGAGTTTTATCGGTGTGTTCGGGTATATGGAATATACTTGCCCCAATCTTGTTTACAGTTTGGCTGAATTATTTATTTTTGTAGGATTTGTAGGCTTAATTATCGGCTTTATTACACGTTTTAAGAATAAGCAGAAGCCTGATAATTTAAAACTTGTTTTCTATATTTGTTGCATAATTTGCGCTGTTATCTCCATTTGTTTAAGTATTTATAACAGTTATAATACGGACTTCCAGCCACAAGGCAGATATTGTTACCCTGCATTTTTAACTTTAGCATTGCTTATTGCATTGGGTTATGAAGGCATATTAAACCTTTTCAAAAAAGAAACTCACCGTTATGCGCTGACGGCTATGATATGCACTATATTTATTGGTGTTTCATTCTTCGTTTTCTTCAGCGTGTATTTACCATCATAGGAGGCAAATATTATGATACATTTTAACATTCCACCTTTTGTAGGCAAAGAGCTTGACTACGTAAAAAAAGCAATCGAAAATAAAAAAATATGCGGTGATGGTGAATTTACCAAGCTTTGTAATAAGTGGATTGAAGATAAAACTTCAACCAAGAAAGCACTTTTAACCACTTCATGCACCCATGCTTTGGAAATGGCGGCAATCCTTTGCGATATTAAGGAAGGCGACGAGGTTATTTTACCTTCATATACCTTTGTTTCAACTGCTGATGCTTTTGTATCACGCGGGGCAAAAGTTGTGTTTGTTGACATCCGCCCTGACACCTTAAATATTGACGAAAACTTAATTGAGGCAGCAATTACCGATAAAACAAAAGCAATCGTACCTGTACATTATGCAGGCGTTTCCTGCGAGATGGACAAAATTATGGAGATTGCAAAAAAATATAATCTCTTTGTTGTTGAGGATGCGGCACAAGGCGTAACTGCAACCTACAAAGGCAAGCAATTAGGTACAATCGGTGATTTTGGATGCTATTCCTTCCATGAAACAAAGAACTATTCAATGGGCGAAGGCGGTGCGCTTTTAATCAAGGATGAAAAGTTTGTTGAGCAGGCTGAAATTATCCGTGAAAAAGGCACTAACCGTTCAAAATTCTTCCGTGGTCAGATTGATAAATATACCTGGGTTGATTTTGGTTCAAGCTATCTTCCCAGCGACATGAATGCCGCATACCTTTGGGCACAGTTTGAAAGCATTGATAAAATCTTTGATGACAGAATGAACACCTGGAACGCCTATTATAACGCACTTAAACCTTTAGCTGATGAAGGTAAAATCGAACTTCCCTTTATACCTGAGCATTGCGGACACAACGCACATATGTTCTACATTAAGGCAAAAGATTTAGAAGAAAGAAGCGCACTTATCGCTTTCTTAAAAGCTAAGGAAATTCAGACGGTTTTCCACTACATACCTTTGCACAGCGCACCTGCAGGCATTAAATACGGCAGATTCTCAGGTGAAGATAAATATACCACAAAAGAAAGTGAACGTCTTTTAAGGCTTCCCCTCTACTACGGCTTAACTGAAAGTGATCGCAACAAAGTTATTGAAGGCGTAAAGGAATTCTATAAATGAAAAAAATAGTTTTATTTGGCGCAACGGGCAATACGGGTATGTATTTTGCTTCATATTGCCTTGAGCATCTTGATAAAAATGAATATGAGCTTATCTGTGTTGGCAGAAAAGCAACTGATTGGTTTAAAAACAACGGTATTAAATATCATCAGGTTGATATCCGCTTTGAGGATGATTTTAAAAAGCTTCCTCAAGAAGACGTACACGCAGTTGTAAATATGGCAGGTCTTTTGCCTGCATATTTAAAGGAATACGATCCCTTTAAATACATTGATACCAACGTAACGGGCGGTATGAGGATTCTTGAATATGCAAGAAAAACCGGTGCTGACCGCGTGCTTTATGCGCAAACATGGGCTGAAATGGCAGGTTATTGGGGCAAAGAGGACGTGCTTTCACCCAAAATGGAAAGAAAGCTTTGTTACACCGGCGACCACGCATTTTATGCAATATCAAAAAGCATGATTGTTGAGGCAATGAAACATTATCAAGAGGAATTCAACATTAAAAGTTTTGTTTTCCGCTTGCCCAACATTTACTTATATAATCCGCAAAAAACTTATTACGTTGACGGCATTGAAAAGCCTATCGCCTATCGTTATATGATTGATAAGGCAATAAAGGGTGAAACCATTGAAATGTGGGGCAATCCTGATGCTTTTAAAGATATTGTTTATGTAAAAGATTTTTGCCAGATGGTATTTAAGGCAATGTTCGCTAATGTTTTAGGTGGAACGTACAACGTAGGTACGGGCATAAAAACTACGCTTCGTGAGCAAATCGAAGGCATGGTAAAAGTGTTCTCGCCTAAGAACGCACCATCACAAATTATTGAGAAGCCTGAAAAGCCAACCTTTACAAGCTTCGTTATGGATATTGAAAACGCAAAAAGCGAATTAGGCTATATCCCCCAATATAATTACATCGCTTATTTAGAAGATTATAAGCGTGAAATGGAAGAAAACCGCTTTGACGGTTTATGGTAAAAAATGAAGAAAATAGTTATTATCGGTGCAAATGATTTCCAAAATCCTTTAATCTTAAAAGCAAAAGAAATGGGTTTTGAAACCCACGTTTTTGCTTGGCAGGATGGCTCGATAGGTGAAAAGACGGCTGACTTCTTCTACCCTATCAGTATTATTGAAAAAGATGAAATTTTGGAAGTTTGCAAAAAAATACAGCCTGATGCCGTTGCAACAATAGCATCAGACCTTGCAAATATTACGGTACAGTATTTAGCTGAGAAATTGAATTTGCCCCACAACAGCAAAAAGTGCATTGATATTTCCACAAACAAATATCTTATGCGTTGTGCTTTTAAAGAGAACAACGTAAGCACGCCCTATTTTGCCAAAATCAATAGTGTTGATGAACTTGATTTTAATGCTTTTTCTTTCCCCGTAATAGTTAAGCCTACTGACCGCTCAGGCAGCCGCGGAATCACAAAGGTTTATGATAAAAACGATTTAGAGGATGCAATTAAAACCTCATGCGAACAGTCCTTTGAAAAAATGGCTATTTTGGAAGAGTATATTGACGGCCCTGAATATTCTTGTGAAAGCATTTCTTTTGACGGCACTCATACAATGCTTACCGTAACAAAAAAGTTTACAACCGGCGCGCCACACTTTATCGAAACGGGCCATATGGAGCCTGCGCCATTAAGCGATGATATGCTTAAAAAGGTTAAGGTGCGCAATAAGCTTAACACTCTTTTGCAAAAGGAAAAGGA
>JAZOMK010000404.1:0-9063 GCA_045653985.1 Clostridia bacterium
AAAAAAGATTTAAAAACTTTTATGGAAACCTACTGCTTTGATGAGCAGGAGGCAATGCTTTTATAGTGAGAAAATCAGCAAAGAAAAATTTGGTTGATACCATAAAAACCTTCTGGGGTAACGTGGTTGAAAATGAGGAAATCAGCATACAACACAGGCTGAAGGCGTCGGAGCTTCTTATTAAAATGGAGGGTGAAAACATTGGAAATGAGGCGGTGGTCATAAGTGGCGAAGACGACCTTGAGGATTGAAAAATATCTGCCCGAAATAATCGGTAAGGGCTATAAAAGCTTTTTCAAAAGCAAAAAACGTTACCGCGTTTTAAAGGGCGGCAAAGGCAGTAAAAAGTCAACCACCACCGCAATAAATTTTATTTATCGCATGATGAAGTATAAAGATGCCAACTTATTGGTGGTGCGTGCGGTGTACAACACCCATAAGGATTCTACCTTTGCCCAATTAAAATGGGCGCAGGAAAAACTTGGCGTCAGCCACTTATGGCAGAATAATCTTAACCCTCTTGAGATGGTTTATAAGCCAACGGGGCAAAAGATTTTATTCCGCGGTTTTGATGACGTTTTAAAAATTGCATCTACAACCGTTTCAAAAGGCTACCTTTGTTGGGTGTGGATTGAGGAGGCCTTTGAAATTGAAAGTTATGAGGATTTTTTAAAACTTGATTTATCCCTGCCCCGAGGAAAAGTTCCTAAAAATTTATTTAAGCAAACAACTTTGACTTTTAACCCATGGTCAGAAAAGCATTGGCTTAAAGAACGTTTTTTTGATAACCCCGACGTTAACGCTGATACCTTCACCACCGATTACCGCTGTAACGAGTTTTTAGATGAAACGGATATCCATCTTTTTAAGAAAATGGAAAGGGAGAACCCCCAAAGGTATCTTGTTGCAGGCTTAGGTCAATGGGGACACAGCGAAGGCCTTGTATTTGAAAATTGGGCGGTGGAGGTTTTTGATGAAAATAATCTTGGCATCTTTATAAATGAGCATGGCGAAAAGATAGATTACAGCTGGCAATACAATGCGTTTTTCGGTCTTGACTACGGCTATACCAATGACCCAACCGCATTTATCGCTTTTAAAGTGAATCCCATTGAAAAGCGCCTTTACATTTTTGATGAGCATTACGGCAAAAAAATGCTTAATTCCGATATTGCACAAATGATTAAAATGAAAGGCTTTGCAAAGGAAAAGATACGTGCTGATGCCGCTGAACCAAAATCAAATGACGATTTAAGACGCATGGGAATAAGCCGTATACAGCCATCGCGCAAAGGTCCTGACTCAGTAAAAAACGGAATCATGGCGTTAAAGGAATATAAAATTATCGTTCATCCCAAATGCAGAAATACGATTTTTGAGCTTTCAAACTACGTTTACAAAAAGGACAGCAATGAGCCTGAGGATAAAAATAATCACCTTATGGATGCCTTGCGCTATGCTTTTTATGACGTCAGGTTTTTTAAGCCTGAAGAAAAGGAAAACAAAAAGAAAATTTATGATTTTTCACCTGAAGATATGAAAGGAGAATGGTTTTGACTTTACTTATTTTAACTTTATGGATTTTAATTACAATCTGCACCGCGTATTTTGCCTATAACGTTGGCAGAAAAGCACCTAAAAACACTAAGCTTAGCGGTGAAGAAAAGCGCATTATGGAGCGCGAAAGACGTGAGCTTGAAAACTTTTGGAATTATAACGGCGACAGCCAGGAGGTTTTTTATGGAAAATGATAAAATTCTTTCCGCCACACCACAGGCGGAAAATTTTACTGTGCGTTTTAACCATGAGGATATGATTTTATCACCTGATGAAGCGGTGGAATATGCACAGAAAGGGTTGAAGCTTGATACACTTCAGCCTGTTATAAACGAGCTTAATTATCTTGCTTATTTAAGGGGCAAAAATCCTTACGATACCATACGTGAGTTTATTGACCTTGATGAAAAGATTAAAGAGGCTGAACTGAAAGATAAGTATCAGGATGAAAATGTTTACCTTAGCGCATTGAAAGAATATAAAGATGCAAATGATTTAAAGAGAAAAGAGCTTTTTTCTTCAAGCGATAAGGTAAAGGATTTAAAGGCAAAAAGTCTTAGCGACGGTTTCTTTGCTTTAAAGGAAAAATGTCCGGAAATTGATTCTTTTGAGAAGATTCCCCCCGAGGTTTTAAAAAATGCACAAAATGAAAATTTGCTTTTAGCATACCTGCAATTCTTTCACGATGAAAAAATGAAAATTGATAAAAACGAAAGTTTAAGAAATGAAAATCTCCTCGCCACCGCGGGAGAACTTCCTACAAATGCCGAAGGTGTAAATTCACTTTTAGCACAATTTATTAAAGGAATAAACAGATAAGGAGAAAAATTTTTTATGGCACTTAATTCAGTAGAATATGCACAGAAGTTCGCAGGCGAACTTGATAAGGTTGTTACACAGAAATCTGTTACCGGCTTCTTTGCCGATAACGTACTTACAGCAAAATTCGTAGGGGCAAAAACTGTACTTTTACCTGATATGGATTTCGTTGGTCTTGGCGATTATGACCGCGATAACGGCTTCCCTCAGGGCAAAATTACAATTACAAACACTTCCTACGAGCTTTCAAAGGACAGAGGCAGAGAGCTTCAGCTTGACAGAATGGATATGGACGAATCAGGCGTTGCTAACCTTGCAGGGCAGACTTTAAACGAGTTTGTACGTACTCAGGTTATCCCTGAAATGGATGCTTATAACGTATCAAAACTTTATTCCGTTGCTGAAGCAAAGGGTAACGTAAAGGCTTTTAACAGCGATAAGGTTTACGCACAGTTCCTTGAAATGTCAAATGCAATTCAGGCTAAGGCTGGTTTTGATAAAGAACTTGTTTGCTTTATGGATCCTACCGCATATGCCGCACTTATGAATGCGCCCGAATTACAGCGCATGATCGTTGTTTCTGATTTTAAGCAGGGCGAGGTTGACCTTAAAGTTAAGAAGATTAACGATATCGCAATCATCCCCGTTACAAGCGAAAGAATGAAATCAGCCTATCTTTTTGATGCAGGCGCTGACAATACTTCAGGCGGTTTTACCGTTGAAGCTGATGCCAAAACCGTAAACATGCTTATGCTACCCAAGGAAGGCGCATCACTTGTTAAAAAGACTGAGC
This sequence comes from Clostridia bacterium, assembly GCA_045653985.1. Classification (GTDB taxonomy): domain Bacteria; phylum Bacillota; class Clostridia; order Christensenellales; family QALW01; genus UMGS1322. The sequence goes on from JAZOMK010000404.1 coordinate 3,170, forward strand.
AGCTTCGCATATTTGCTCCTTCACAGAATCAGGATGCTGATGCTTACTTGTTCCAGTATCGTTTGTATTATGATATTTTTGTAAAGAAATCTTGTGTTGAGCATATATATGCTCTCCATTCATAAACGGAGCACAAAAACTCTTGAAACTGCGGTTCAGAAGCAATATAAAGCCTCGGTCATTTACCAACCGTGTAAACTCCCTCGGCTTTAATTACTTCTTCACCTGATTTTCAAGCTTTTTGCACTCCTTAGTGTGGTGAGATACACAAGAAATCTTCACATTACTGTGTTGCGATAACCTTGAACGCTCAGTTACTTCGCTGAGGGAATATCGCAATTTTAGTTTGGGCGGTTTTATTCCGCCCAACGTTTAAAAACAACTTTTATAAAGAGGGATTTATGGAAAACATAAAACTTAAACCAAAAGAAATTTATGAAGAATATGAAAAAGGCAATGAATATAAAAACTCAATAGGCGAAAGAGGCATCTATGAGCAAAGCAAGATGAATGAAAGATTCTTTGTTGGAGACCAATGGCATGGCGTGCAGGCGGGAAACTCAAGGCCGTTAGTAAGAAGAAACATCATTAAGCGCATAGGTGAATATAAAATTGCATCAATCTGCGCCAATCCGTTGACGGTAAATTATACTGCCGAGGGCATACCTGATAATATTCAGGAAAAAGGCGAAAGAGAAAGGGCAATGGAAGTGCTTAACAGCTACTTTTTAACCACTAAAGAGCGCCTTAATTTTGATGCCCTTACTTGTCAGGCAGTTCGCGAAGCATTCGTTTCGGGTACTGCGTTTTTGTATACTTATTGGGATGAAAACGTTGAAACAGGCTTATTTGCTGATAAATTAGGCACTTCGCCAATAACGGGTGATATTAAGGCAAAACTTGTAAGCGTTGTAAACGTGATTTTAGGCGATCCCAATAACCCTGACATACAAAGCCAGCCTTACATTATTGTTGCACAGCGCATGACAAAGGCTGAAGCAATGCGTCAGGCAGAAAGAAATCTTGAGCTTTTACCTCAAAAGGGACTTAACCCCGGTGATAGAGGTGAAAACGAGCCTGAAAATAACGAAAGAATTACCGTTTTAACAAAATTCTTTAAGGAATATGTAAACGGTAAAGCGCACGTAAAGGCTATCCGCGTTACTGAGGACAGCATTATTAAAAACACGTGGGATTTAAAACTTCATCTTTACCCCATAGCAAGTTTTAAGTGGATGGAAAGGGCATCTTCTGCTTATGGCGACAGCGAAGTTACGTATCTTATCCCCAACCAGATAGCCATTAACCGCGCACTTTCAGCGGCTGTGTGGTCAACGATGATTACGGGTATGCCCAAAATTGTTGTGAATCGCGACCTTGTAAGTGATGGCATCAATAATGATCCGGGACAGATAATAAATCTTAACGCAGGGGAAGATTATGATGTTAATAAGGCGATGGCATACGTTGCACCGCCACAGTTTGCATCACAGCTTCACCTTGTGGTAAATGACGTTGCCGAAAAAACTTTATCCGATGCGGGCGCAAACGAAGCGGCTTTAGGTGATATCCGCCCTGAGAATGCTGCGGCAATTATTGCTACAAGAGAGGCGGCAATGCTTCCTATGCAGGTGTATAAAAATATGTTTTATCAGTTCGTTGAGGATATTGCGCGCATTTGGGCAGATTTTTGGGTAAATATGTACGGCGCACGCCCATTAAAGGTAATGACTGAAAACGAAACCCATTATGAAAACTTTGATGGCGAAAGCTTAAAGAAGCTTGTTATCAATGCAAAGGTTGATGTTGGCGCATCTACAATTTGGGGCGAAGCTGTGGTTGTAACATCATTAAGCAATTTACTTGAAAAGGGCATAATCACCGTAAAAGAGTATCTTGAAAGATTGCCAAAGGGCATAATACCTGATATTACAGGCCTTATTAAAAGCATAGAAGAAAGGAACAAAGAAAATGACGGCATTGAAGTTAATTGAAAATGCCTGCGCCCTGATAGGTGCATCAGGCATTGAAGATTCAAGGATAAGAGATATTGCCATTAAAGCCATAAACAGAATTTATGCTGAAACGTGCTTTTTAACTGCAAGGGAATATCAGGAAATCACAACCATTGACGACGTTTTGAATATTGAAGAAAGACTTTTTTATGATGTTTTACCTTACGGTGTTGCATCGCTTATGGCAGGCGCGTTGGGGGATAGGGATAATCAGAATTTTTACGGAAGCATCTATAACCTTAAACGCAAAAAGCATAAGGATAGCTACGTCGATGACGTTTTGCCCGTAATAATATAAGGGGGCGGGAATTTTGATACCTTACGTAAAGAACAATCCCACAAAAAGCCTGAATCTTCATGATTTTTCAGGCGGTGTAAACTATGGCGGGCAAAAGACGCACATAAAGGATAATCAGCTTACTGACGTCAAAAATATGTGGTTCCAAAAGGGCGCGTTAAAAACTCGTCCTGCAGTTGAAATGGCTGTAAAAGGGCAGGGCAATTATGGCGATTCAAGCGAAATAAACGTTGATAAAATGAACGAAATTATTATAAACGGTAAAAGCTATCTGCTTGAAATGGTAAAAGAGCTTTTAAGCGGCAGCACAAATATAAATTTAAGGTTCATAGGGGAAAAGGATTGTATAAATCTTGGCAAAATCACCATCGATGTTGAAAATGCACCTGCTTTTGCGGTGATTTTTAAGGATGACGTGTTTTTGTTTGCAGGCAAAGTTAATAAAATTTATAAGATAACCAAGCAATATGACGGTACGTATTCCTCTGCAAGTGTTATCGATGAAACTGATATTTACGCACCCCTTGTGCTTACCAACTGCTGGCCCTGCTATAACGATAGCGGTAAAATCAACGCAATGTTATTAAAGGGCGCGGATATTGCCGAAAGTTTTAATCTTTTAAGTAACCGCTACAGAATGTGCTTTTCCCAATATGACGCAAAAGATTATATCGAGGTAAATACAGGCGAAAGCGCAAGCAGAATTTCTTATATGGAATATGGCTTGCCCTATACAAAAGTAGGTACAAAAGGAGAAATTTATCTTGAATATACCTGCTTTGAGGGGTTTACCCACGTACATTCAGTTTCATGCCCGCAGATAAACGAGCCTACGGTAGAAAGTAACGTAAGTGATGATGGTCTTTATATGCACGCCTACGTTAAAGGTGATGTTTGCCACGTTACGTTAAATTCAAGTGCTGAAAGGGCAAATTATAACCCTGATTATGTTTCGGTTGAAAAGTACATTAACAATAACTTATATATCAATGCGCCACGATATAACCCTGAAGAAAATTGGGAAAAGGTTACTTTAATGACGCAAAAAGTGTGGTACGGCAATAATTCGTTGGGTGTTAACGGTGGCAGCCGTCTGTTTTTAGGGGGGAACAATAAGGAAAAGGCGTTACTTGTGTGGAGCGATTTTGAAAATCCCTTATATTTTCCTGAAAACAACTATGCCTACGTTGGAGATAATTCCCAAAAAATAACGGCATTTGGACGCATGGGTGCTGAACTTGTGATTTTTAAAGAACGCGAAATTTACTCAACCCAATACGTTTACAACGAGGATTCCATAACTAATGGCGCATTTTTTCCAATGGCGCTGATTCATCCTGAAATAGGTTGCAATCATCCTGAAAGCATACAGCTTGTTAGAAACCGCCTTGTGTTTTTTGATAAAGGCAGGGTTTATACAATAAGCGAAAACAACCAATATTCTGAGCGCAACGTTTACCCCGTATCAGAGGTAATATCATCTGTGTTAAGTAAATATGCTGATAATTTGGTGTTCAGTGCTGATTGGCAGGGTTATTATCTTTTGTTTATCGAAAACAGCGTATTTCTTATGGATTACAATACTTATGGTTATGTGAACATACATTCAACTAACAAAACTGACGTTGCAAATAATAATATTCCGTGGTATTTATGGGAGCTTCAAGATAAAGCGGTTGCGGTAAAAATGCTGAATAATGAGCTTTATTTATGGGTTAAAGAAAATTCAACCTACAGCCTTATGAAGTTTAACGATGAAGTTAATGAAGACTACTCAGCAAAGGATAATAAGTTTAAAAAAATCACATCGCTTTTAGAAACAAAGCACTTTGATTTTGGCAATCCTGACAAATATAAGATAATCGAAAAGGTTTCTTTTGATGCGCTAAAGGATAATAAGCTTACTTTGACCTTTATAACCGATGAAATTATCTTTGATTCCCACAGTATGTTTTTAAACAGTTTGGTGCCTGAAAGTCGTTATATTAAAACGCTGGGCATCCGCCTTGAAACAACAGGCAGATTGTTGATAACGTCAGTAAAGATGCGCTACAGATTGGGTTTATAAAGGAGGAAGATTATGGCAAAAACTTATCTTGATTATTTAAAAGAAGTCTTAAAAGGACGCGCGGGCGAGAAGGAGGCTATTCTTGCCCAATATGAAAACAAGTACGATGATGAAAAGGATGCCGTAAAAAAAGAGTACGCAAGCAAAACGCGCGAAAAAGATATGGCATATCTTGATGAGGTAGATAAAGAAAACGTTGCACGTTTTATAAATGAAAGAAAAATGCGCGAAGCAATAGGCAATATGGGACTTTTAAATTCGGGGCTTAAATATAAAGGCTCTGACCTTAAAGTAAAACAGCTTACTAAAGAAAATAAAGAACAGCGCAAAGCTATCGAGGATGAAATGAACCGTGAGCTTTTGGAAATCGACAACAAAAAGGCTGATGAAATTTTTAAGGCTGAGCAAAAGTTTGATGATGAAGTTAATCGCACCGCGGAAGCCTTATATAAGGAGGCAATTAAAACTTCAAAAAAGGCATCAATGCCTGTTGTAAGCTTAAAAGAAGAAAAAGAACCAGGCACAGAAGAACCGAAAACCGAAAACAATGATGAACGTTTAACTGCGCAGAATATGATAAATATCGGCAATGCAATATCAAAGATAATAACCAAAAGCGAGTACGCAAAAGAAAAGCAGATAAACAAAGAATTGCACGATTATGACCAGATTGTAATGCGCAATCTTGCCAATATGTGGGTAAACAATCAAATTACCAAAAAAGAACTTGACTATCTCATTAAATACTACAATATAAACTATAATGACTATGTTGATGTCGAAAAAGGCAAAAGCCTTATTTCGACTGCGAATTCGTTGAATTCGCAAACAATTACCAAAGGTAATTGAACATACTCATTGCAAAGATATCGAAGTTGCAAAAAACGTTTTAAGATGTTTTTTGCAACGTAAAGCCGATTTCTATCGGCTTTGTCGAGAAATTTAATCAATTTCTCGACATTTGATAATCATTATACGGAATAAGGAGAAATTTATGGCAATAAGAAGTATTGAATATCTTGTGGATATTGATGGCATTTCGCCTGAAACTCTTACTTGGGGCGGTGTACAGAATGAACACAATGCAACTGTTGTAAAATACGTATTAAGCGATAAGCTTTTAGCTGAAATCGGTGAAAACGCGTGCTTTAGAATTGATTTTATGTCCGACGTTGCAGGCTATGATCCATCTGAAAACCTTAATTATGAAAATTTAGAAAGGGCGATTCCCCAAAAGTTTACCGCATACGCAGGCAAAATGACATCAACCCTCGTTATATGCAAGCTTAATGAGGATGAGGAATTTATTTCAATTCCTTCTGAAATATTCTTTACCCGTTCAAAACGCGATGACGGCAAAAAGATTATTGAAAACCTTTCGGCGTATGAACAATACATTCTTTCGTTAATTGAAAGCATTGATGAAAAAATTAAAAATCTGCCCATTGATGAGGCTGTTAAAAATGCACTTACAAACCCGCAATGTCTTTGGAGTGATGAAGACAAACAAAAA
>JAZOMK010000405.1:0-2387 GCA_045653985.1 Clostridia bacterium
TTTAAGCATATGGAAGGCAACCGTCTGGTTGGTTATAAGCATAAACTGCTCAATAATTCTATTTGAAATACCTATCTCATATTCCTTTATTTCAACGGGATAATCATTTTCATCAAGAATAATTTTGGCTTCGGGCAAATCAAAATCAATACTGCCACGTTTTTTGGCGCAATCAATTAAAATATTCGCAAGGCTTTTCATTAAAAGAAGCATACCGAAAACGTCTTTATACTGTTTGCGCTTTTCACTTTTTGAGTTTTCAAGCATCTCCGTTACTTCATTATAGGTCATACGATGCTTGCTGTTTATTATTGATGGCTGAATTGAATATTCAAGCACCTTGCCCTGCTTTGAAATTATCATAAAGCAAGATATTGTAAGCCTATCCTCCCCCTCATTTAACGAGCATATGCCGTTTGAAAGTTTTTTGGGAAGCATAGGATATACTTTGCCGGGAATATACACACTTGTTGCGCGGGCTCTTGCTTCAACATCAACAACGCTATCCATTTTTACGTAATGAGAAACGTCAGCAATATGCACGCCAAGAAGATAATCGCCTTTTTCGGTTATTTCCAACGAAACAGCATCATCAAGATCTTTTGCATCATCGCCATCAATGGTAATAATATTAAGTTTTCTTAAATCAAGACGGTTATAAAGGTCTTTTTCTTCAATTTTATCAGGGATATATTCAAGGCCATCAATTACCTTTTTAGGGAAATTTTCAGCAACACCATAATTATATAAAACTGACAAAATTGCAGTTGAATCTTCTTCTGCCGAGCCTAAAACCTCAGTTACACTGCACACACCATGAGCCTTTTCGGTTGGATAAGAAAGAATATCCGCAACAACCTTATCGCCTTCACATGCGCCGTTTCTTTTTGCCTTCGGCAGAATAAACAATTCGTGAAGCTTTTTTTCATCAGGCGCAACGTACAAGGTAGTATCATCGCGGTAAACTGTACCGACGATTCTTTCATACCCGCGTTTTATAATGCTTACCGCCTGACAATTCTTCCCCATTTTTCTGACAAGTACGGTATCATTGTGCATAAGGCAGAATTCTCTGCTTTTTACGATTTTTAAATCCTCACTTAGTTTTTCACAAACAAAAAAGTCTGCCCCTGAAAGTGTTGCACATACCTTTCCTTCAAGATACTCAGTATTAGAGGTATATCTACCGTTCTTTTTAATAATTTTACCTTCTTTCACAGCACGTTCAAGCATTTTTCTTACCATTGGCATTTCATTATAGCCAAAGCCAAGTTTTTTGGTTACATCTTGTGCTGACAGTGGTGTTTTTGAATTTTTTACTGTAGTTATTATCTTTTCCATTATTTATCCTTTTTATAAATTTACAAAAAAATGCCGTATCCTTGCATTGCAAAAACACGGCACACTTCTTTAGCAAAAATAAATTACTGTTCTGGCTGAGTTTCAGTAGGTACTTCTTCAGCTGCGATTCTTTTATCTCTTGCTGCTTCCATTGAGAAAACGATAGTAAGCACAACACTTACGATAACAAAAAGTACAACGCATACTTTAGTGATTCTTGCAAGCTTTTCTTCTGCGCCAAGTTCTTTTCCTCTGCCGAAATAGTTATCACTTTCACTTGTTGCGGTAACACCGGTAATACCTTCGCTTTTGCTCTTCTGTAAAGCAACGGCAACAACGATAACGAGTGATAATATGATTATAGCAATTTCAAGAATGAGTTTAATAATTTCCATATTTAAATACCTCCGTTTTATTTACCGTATAGGATTATAACACATATGTAAATTTTTCGCAAGCACATTTTTATAAAAGATTTTTTCAACTTTTTATTTAGGTCTTGACAAATAGCATATAAAATGTTAAGATATTACAAAAGTATTACATTGCTTTTTAATCTTTTTACGAAAGGTTTAATATATGAAGAAATTTTTTGCAACGGCATTAGTCGCAATAATGCTTATACCGGGCATAAAAAATACACCCGTATTGGCTGAACCAATTACGGAAGCTACGGAAGGTTACGATGTATATGAAATACAGTACATCTTAAAGAAGTTCGGGTATTTTACAAACGATTGCACCGGCTATTACGGTGAAGTAACCGCCCAGGCAGTTAAAACTTTCCAGATGGATAAAGGTCTTGAGGCAACAGGTATTGCCGATGATGATACTGTTGCTTTATTACGTGCCGCAAACTGCGCAGAAGCAACCGTTACGATAAAATCGCAGCTTAACGTAAGAGAAAGTGCTGATTCTTCAAGCGAAGTTATTGACTCACTTACCCGCGATTCAAAGATATACATATATTCTGAGCAGAATGATTGGTATCACGTTGAAACTGAAAACGGCGTTCTCGGTTTTATTTTGAAGAAGTATCTTAACCC
>JAZOMK010000406.1:0-2810 GCA_045653985.1 Clostridia bacterium
CTTGAGCCTTAACTTCAACGTTTTCGCCTGCAAGTTTTTTGGTGTACTCGCAAAGCATATCAAAAAGATGGTTTGTAACGTCCTCACCATCAACTGAAGCATCAACACGGCTAAAGCGCACGCCCTGATTCTGCATTTCAACGTGCTGCATAAAGGGGATATCAAGCATACCGCCCAAAACAACAACTGTGTTGCCTGCATCCTTTTTAAGGTTTACGTACTGTGCCTGTTTTTCCTTGTCGCTGGCATAGTAAACAGTTTTATCTTCCTTGTTTTCAAGATATTTTTCCAAAGTAAGATAAGCATCATCGGTGCTTTTATAGATGATATAATCCTTTAAGCGGTCGTTAAACTTCTGCTCGCGAAGGCAACCATACTTGATAAATACGTTAATATCATCCCAATATTTTTCATAAGTTTCCTGCTCATTTTTAGCCATGCCGATAAGTCTGTCAGCAATCTTTTTGGTAATGTGGTTAGAAATCTGTTGAACAGTTCTGTCATTTTGCAAGAAGCTTCTTGATACGTTAAGGGGCATATCGGGGCAATCAATAACGCCCTTTAAAAGCATTAAAAATTCAGGGATAATTTCCTTAATGTTATCAGCAACGAAAACTTGGTTATTAAATAACTTAATCTGCCCCTGCACGCTATCAGGATTCTCCGTAAGCTTGGGGAAGTAGATTATGCCCTTTAAGTTAAAGGGATAGTCAACGTTTAAATGAATCCAGAATAAAGGATCATTAAAATCAGTAAACACCTTGTGATAGAATGCTTTATACTCATCCTCTGTACATTCTGACGGTGCTTTAAGCCATAAAGGCGTTGTATCATTTATTGCGTTTTCCTCGCCGTCAACGTAAATTTCAATGGGCATAAAACCGCAATATTTGTTTATTACGGGAAGAACGTTAGCCTTTTCGCCAAAATCTTTACTGTCCTCGTTTAAGTACAAGGTGATTTCAGTACCAACTTCGCTTTTGTCGCAATCAGAGATTGTATACTCATCGCTTCCGTCGCTTTCCCACAAAACAGCCTCAGCACCATTTTTGTATGAAAGTGTTTTGATTGTTACCTTGTCGGCAACCATAAAAGCTGAGTAAAAACCTAAACCGAAATGACCGATTATGCTGCTTCCTGCATCTTCATACTTTTCCAAAAAGTCAGCCGCGCCTGAAAATGCAACCTGATTGATGTACTTTTCAACCTCTTCCTTTGTCATACCAATGCCGTTATCGGTAAAAGTTAAAGTGTCGCCATCAGCCTTAACTGTAACTTTGTAATTTTCCTGAGCAGTTGCCTCACCCATTTCAACAAGCTTTTTATACTTGCTGATAGCGTCAACGCCGTTTGAAACAAGCTCACGGATAAATATATCGCGGTCGGAATACAGCCATTTTTTGATTATAGGCATTAAATTATCTGAATTTACTGAAATTTTACCTGTCTCTCTCATTTTTACTTAACCTCTTTGTTCATATTGTAGATGATTCGTAAGCCCTCCAAGGTCAGGCGCGAATCTACTGTATCAATAACCTTAGTATGTACGGCAATAGTCTTTGCTAAACCGCCCGTTGCTATAACCTTTGCGTTTTCAAAGCCTTTTTCTTTTTTCATTTTGCCGATAATATATTCAATCTGCCCGATGTAGCCGTACAATAAACCTGCCTGCATACATTGCACTGTGTTTTTGCCGATGATGCTTTCAGGCAAATCAAGGGCAACAGCAGGAAGATTAGCCGCTTTATTTGATAAGGCATCAGATGCAACCCTTACACCTGCCAAAATGCAGCCACCCAAAAATTCGTTATTCTCGTTAGTTGCGCAGATGGTTGTTGCAGTACCAAAGTCAATAGTGATAACCGGTCCGCCATATCTCTTTATTGCCGAAACCGCATCACAGATAATATCGCCACCGGTCTCACGGGGGTTATCAATTTTAATATTAAGCCCCGTTTTAATGCCTGCCCCAACAACTATTGGCTTTTTGTGGATGTAATCGGTAAGCATATGCTCAATGGTGAAGTTAATTGCCGGCACAACGCTTGACATAATTATGCCCTCAATATCATCAGGTGTAACGGAAGAAGTTTTAAGGATATCAACAACAGCGATGCCATATTCATCACTTGTCTTTCTTAAATCAGTTGAAATCCTCCACGTGCCTATTAACTTTTCACCTTCAAAAACACCAAGCTTTACGTTGGTATTACCGATATCAAGTACAAGAATCATATTTTTCTAATCTCCTTAATGTTTAAAAGGGTTAAAATAGCAGGGCTTATAACAATGTTAAAGGCAAGCTCAATGGGGAAATTTATAAGCCCCAAACCTGTTATAAAATAAGCCACAAGGTCGCCGCCTGCCGCCCATGCAGTAATGGCTTCCATAAAGAAAATCTGACAGCCTAAAAGGAAGATACCTGTGTTAACTATGGGGCATACTATTGCCGCAAGTAATACACCAATGTATTTATTCTTCTTTGCAACTGCTTTATAAACAAATGCTGAAGCAAGACCTGATAATGCGCCTTTTAATAAAACCGTTAAAACAGTACCTAAAACGTCTATCGCCAAGAATCCTGCCGCATCACCGTTTAATAAAACAACCATACCAAATACGAAGCCAAGCCGCGTACCCATAGCTATACCGCCTATAGCGGCACCAATTACGATGGGTGCAAGTACAAGGCTTACCTGAAACATACCGAATCGAATAAACGCCCCCATTAACTGCAATACAATTACAATAGCAGTAAGGGCAGCGCCTACAACAAGAGTTTTGGTTGACATTTTTTTCATTTTTTCCTC
>JAZOMK010000407.1:0-13885 GCA_045653985.1 Clostridia bacterium
ATTCACAAATTGTGGTTGCCAAATAATTATATTTAGGCTATAATTTATTATGGAAGATTAAATTGGCGAGATTTGGAATAAAATTTTCCTAATCCCCCATATTTCTAATAATTTAAGGAGGTCATTAACAATGACAAAGAACATCAAACTTTTAAATTGGGTTGATGAAATGGCTGCACTTACAAAGCCTGAGAACATTATGTGGATTGATGGCAGCGAAGAACAGCTTGAGATGCTTCGTAAAGAAGCAATGGCAACAGGCGAACTTATTAAACTTAACGAGGAGAAGCTTCCCGGATGCTATCTTCACCGTTCAGCTCTTAATGACGTAGCACGTGTTGAACAGCGTACTTTCATCTGCACATCAACAGAAGATGGTGCAGGCCCCACAAACAACTGGATGGCTCCTTCTGAGGCTTATGCAAAATTAGGCAGCCTTTTCGATGGTTCAATGAAGGGCAGAACAATGTACGTTATCCCCTATTCAATGGGTCCCGTTGGTTCTGAATTCTCAAAAATCGGTATTGAGCTTACTGACTCAATCTACGTTGTTGTTTCAATGGCTATTATGACACGTATGGGCAAGGCAGTTCTTGACCAGCTTGGTGATGGCGATTTCGTTAAGGGTCTTCACTCAAAGGCACAGCTTTTAGAAGAAGACAGATACATCTGCCACTTCCCCGAAGACAACGCTATCTGGTCAATTAACTCAGGTTATGGCGGAAACGTTCTTTTAGGTAAAAAATGCTTTGCACTTCGTATTGCGTCCTACCTTGCTAACAAAGAAGGCTGGATGGCTGAGCATATGCTTATTTTAGGTATTGAAAATCCCAAAGGAGAAGTTAAGTACATTGCTGCTGCTTTCCCCTCTGCTTGCGGTAAAACAAACCTTGCTATGCTTATTCCCCCGGAACTTTACAAGAAGGAAGGCTATAAAGTATGGTGCGTAGGCGACGATATCGCATGGCTCCGTCAAGGTCCTGATGGAAGACTTTGGGCTATCAACCCCGAAAACGGTTTCTTCGGTGTTGCACCCGGAACAAACGCACATTCAAACTTCAATGCTCTTGCAAGCACAAAGAAGAATGCTATCTTTACAAACGTTGCTCTTGATACTGCTGATAACACTGTATGGTGGGAAGGCATGAGCGACGAGAAGCCTGAACACGCTATTGATTGGAAGGGCAATGAATGGACACCTGCAATGTTTGATAAGAAAGATAAGTCAACATATGCAGCACATCCCAACAGCCGTTTCACAGCTCCTGCTGAAAACTGCCCCTGCATTTCATCAGAATTCAACTCAGGCGCAGGCGTTCCGATTTCAGCTATTATCTTTGGTGGCAGACGTGCTAAGACCGCTCCCCTTGTATATCAGTCAAGAGATTGGCAGCACGGTGTATTCGTAGGTTCAACAATGGCAAGTGAAACAACTGCCGCAGCTGCAGGTGCAGTTGGTGTTGTTCGACGCGATCCTATGGCTATGCTTCCCTTCATGGGCTACAACGCAAACGATTACTTTGCACATTGGCTTGCAATGGGCGAAAAGCTTGGCGACAAAGCACCTAAGATTTTCAACGTAAACTGGTTTAGAACCGATGATGAAGGACACTTCATCTGGCCCGGATTTGGCGACAACATGCGTGTTCTTATGTGGATTCTTGGCCGTTGCGACGGCACAATGGATGCTAACGAAACCGCTATCGGTTACGTACCTAAGGCTGAAGATATCAACATTGACGGTCTTGATATTACAGTTGATACAGTTAAGGATCTTCTTAACGTTGATACTGCACTTTGGAAAGAAGAAACTGTTGGTATTGATGAGTTCTATGCAAAGCTTGGCAGAGTACCTGCTAAACTTCAGGATGAACTTAAAACCCTTAAGGCAAACCTTAATAAATAATTTTAAAGGCAGATGCAAAAACATCTGCCTTTTATTTTAAAAAAAAGCGCCTGATAAATAAATCAGGTGCTTTTGTCTATACATTTAATTTGAACGATATTTACGTGCCGCGTGCATTACATAGTACATCATAAAGAACACAGCTACCATAATCATGCCATAAATAAAGTATCCTGTTGCATAACCCCCTGTAATATCACAGATAATGCCAATAACAAAGGAGCCTACCGCATAGCCTGCAACATTAAGACCTGCTATTATACCAAGTGCTTTATCAAATGATTTCGGTCCGAAAAATTCAGATGCAAATATAGGAAGCATAATTGTTTCAAGGGGAACAGCTACGCAAGAAACAAAGGCATATATTGCACCTGCGCCTCTGCCGATTGCATCGTTTTGCATAAAAGTAAGTAACATAAGCGATGCTACACTTGCAACTGCACAAATGCTAAAAGTAATTTTTAAGCCTAATTTATCATAAATAAAACCAGTTAAGAATTTTGATGCAGTAAGAATAAGTAAGTGGCTGCTTAAAATATTTGTTACAAAATCAGCATCATGAAAAACATCTTTCATGTGTTGGGTTGACGTTCCCGTCATCCCTTGCAAAGCAAAGCCCGTAAGAAAAATACCTGTAAGACACACATAGAAATAAGGTCTTTTTACAGCTTCCTGAAAGCTTATACCCTTCCAGCCAACATCACGTGCTTTTTTCTTTGTGGCAAAGGCAGTACCTCTGTTTTTATAAAAAAGCACCATGATTATGCCGGTTGCTAAAATAACCGTACCGCAAATAATATATGCTTTTCTATAGCCATCTGAACCGCTTTCAATTACCGGAGAAACTATCTGTGTAGCAACTGCGCCACCTATACCGCTTGCAGAAAGCACAAGACCTGTTATTGTACCTTTATTCTTATCGCACCAGCAGTTCATAATGCTACCTACCATAGTAGTTGTAGTTAAAGAAAAGCCAATACCTAAAATAATACTGCCTATCCAATAAACATAAATTACCGGTGCAAAGGCATAGATAAACATAGAGGCAGTTAAACAAGCAAAGCCTATTGATATCATAACCCTCTGCCCTAACTTCATTACAAAAAAGCCAAAGGACATATTTACCAACGCGGTAACAACGTAACGGATACTATCAGATAATGCAAACACGCCACGCGAAACGCCAACGCCATTGCAAACGGATTCAATAAACAAGCCACGTGTATTATGGCTGAAGCCAAGCCCTACAAAAACCATAAGGAAGGACAGTGCATAGATAACATAGGCATAATTTAACTTTTTCTGCTTGTTCCCTAATTTCAAGTTTTCCAAATTCATGTCCTCCTATAAGTTAAGACGGGATATTTTGTTTTTAATGCGTTGCATTGCATTATCAACGCTTTTTGTATTAGTTTGAAGCTTTTTGGCAATTTCTTCATAACTTTTATCTTTTAAATATTCAATTAAAATACGTTTTTCAAGAGGAGAAAGCATGCCACTTATGCGTTTACGTGTGCTTTGCCTTTTTTCAGAAATGATAAACATACTTTCAGGATCAAGCTTATCATCCTCAAGAAGTTCCTCTAAGGTTGAGCCGTCTTCTTTTATAGGTTTATTTAAGGAGATACTTGTATTTAAAGGTAAATTATTTTTTCGATTTGCAGAATTTAATTGGGACAGAACACGACGTTTTATGCACATTGATGCAAACGCCTGAAAGCAATCGTTTTTTTCATGCTTAAAATTCATAATTGCTTTATAAAGCCCTATCATACCTTCTTGTATAAGGTCTTCATCCGTTGCACCTGCCATATAATAATGCTTACAAATTCGCCTTACAAGAGGTTTATATTTGTTAAGCAAAAATTCTGATGCGCGTTTATCGCCCATTCTTGCAAGAACGGCTAATTGCTCATCCGATACATCTATTTTCAATTTTTCTCACCTTTTTGTCTTAAGCAATCGTAAATAAGAATACCTGCAGCAACAGAAGCATTAAGTGAATCAATTTTACCAAGCTGCGGCAATGAAACAAGGCAATCACAATTACGTTTTACAAGTGTTGAAAGTCCTTCACCTTCTGCACCGATAACAAGGGCACAAGCACCTGTCATATTAACGCGTGAATAGTTTTTGCCTTCCATTGATGCACCGTAAACCCATACGTTTTCTTTTTTAAGTTTTTCAATGGTCTGTGAAATATTTGTAACACGAGCAATGCGCATATACTCAATAGCACCTGCTGAGCATTTTGCAACGATAGGTGTAAGACCTACTGCCCTGCGTTCAGGAATAATTACACCGTGAACACCTGCACATTCAGCGCTTCTGATAATTGCACCTAAGTTCTGAGGATCACATATACCATCAAGAATTACAATAAAAGGATCTTCGCCCTTTTCTTTTGCATAATTAAGAATATCCTCAACGCTTACGTACTCTTTAACCGCAACATAAGCAATGATACCCTGATGTGCGCCTGTTTGTGAAATACGGTCTAAACGGGCACGTTCAACTTCCTGAACTATTGCGCCGTTCTGTTTTGCATCATATACGATTTCTTTTACAGAACCCTGAATTTCACCTTCTGCAACAAGCAAACGTTCAATATTTCTGCCTGCTTTTATTGCTTCACGAATGGGATTTCTTCCTTCAAGGATATTTTCATGAAGTTCATCACCATCAACATTTTCTCTGTTTTCAAAGCGCTTGGGCTTATCATCATTAAATTTGGGTTTATCGTCTCTAAACTTTGGTTTATCACCAAATTTTTTGTTCTTATCAAAAGTTTTATCGCCAAACTTTTTATTATTTGGTCTATCAAATTTTTTGCCGCTGTTGTTGAATTTTCTGTCATCAAACTTTTTCATTTTCATTCTCCAATATCGTTTTTATAAGTAAGTTTATTCTTTCGGTTTTATTAAGGATATAAAGATAGCCAAACACAGCTTCCAGCGCAGTTGCAATGCGATAATCCAATATATCAGCATTTTTAGGTACCGTACCGGGATGTGCGTTTCTGCCACGTTTAGCGATATAGATTTCATCCTCGCTTAATAAGTTTTCTATCTTATAATACGCTTCCCTTTGTGCTGATGCCCGCACCATTTTTGCCGAATTAACGTGAAGCATATGGGCATTAAAATCATGGGTTGCAACCATATGGCAACGAATTTTAAGGCTGTAAACAGCATCACCTACAGATGCAAGAATAAGCGGATTAAGTTGCCTTGCGGCATTTTCATCACCATTGAATTTGTTTAGTAATTCTTCTAAAATAAAATCTTTCGTCATTTTTTATCCTTATAAATTTATTGACATTTTCGATATTTAACGTCAACTATATATTATATATTAAATAAAGATTTAAGTCAATGAATTAGCTTTCAAAAATACACAAAAAACGGCATAAAGCCGTTTTTTATCTTTTATATTTTTCTCTGCCGATTTTAAAAAGATCATTGCCTTCAGCATCTATTGCAACAATTAAAGGCATTTTTTCAACAGTAAGTTTGTGGATTGCTTCTGATAAAAGTTCCGGAAAAGCAACAACCTCACACTCTTTTACCGCATCTGCAAGAAGTGCACCTGCACCACCTGCCGCAGCAAGATATACCGCCCCATTTCGTTTGCAAGCTGAAATAACATCTTCATTTCTTTCGCCCTTACCAATCATAACAGCTTGTCCTAAATCAAGAAGCAAAGGCGCATAAGCGTCCATTCTGCCACTGGTTGTAGGGCCGCATGAGCCGATAGGTTTATTTTCAGGTTTTGGGCATGGGCCTGTATAGTATATTGCAATATTATTGATATCAACCGGAAGCTCACCGTTATTTTTTATAATTTCAACAATTTTTTTGTGAGCGGCATCTCTGCCTGTATAGATAACACCTGATATAAGTACGCTATCCCCTGCTTTTAAACTTTTAAGTACGTTTTTATCTTTTAATGGGAAAACAAGTTCCATCATAATATCACCTCATCATGTCTTGCACAATGGCATTGTACGTTTACCGCAACAGGCAAACCTGCAATGTGAGTTGGGAAAGTTTCAATAAAAACGTTAAGGCAGGTGCATCTGCCGCCTAAGCCTTGCGGTCCAATACCTAAATCATTTATTTTATCCTTTAACTCAACTTCAAGCGTCGAAATAAATTCATCATCAGAATTTTTTGACTTTGCAAGTGCGTGTTTTGACATAAGTGCAGCCTTCTCCATAGTACCACCAATGCCAACACCAATTATAACGGGCGGACAAGGATTTGAGCCTGCTTTTGAAACAGTATCTACAATAAAGTTTTTAATGCCTTCAAGACCTTCAGAAGGTTTAAGCATTTTTAATGCGCTCATATTTTCGCTACCAAAGCCCTTTGGTGCAACAGTCAATTTAATTTTATCACCTGCAACAACAGATGTATGTATTACTGCAGGTGTATTATCGCCCGTATTTTTTCTTTCAATAGGCGTTAAAACACTTTTTCTGAAATTAACGTATGCCTTACGCACACCTTCATTAACAGCATCAACAAAGAGACCGTCAACAAAATGCACATCCTGCCCGATTTCAGCAAAGACAGTAACCATGCCCGTATCCTGACAGATAGGCATATTATTTTCCTTTGCAATTTTTGCATTATCAAGCGCCATTTTTAAGTTGTTTTTGCCGTAAACAGATACTTCTTCCTCATAAGCTTTATTAAGTGCCATAAGAGTATCTTTAGGCATATTGACGCAAATATCTTTTAATAGTGTTTCAATAGCATTTTCAACGTTTTTTACAGAAATTTCGCGCATAGTACACCCCAATAATTTTATCTTTTAATACATTATACCACATTTAAAAATAAATGCAATTATATATTAACGGGAGGCGTCATTTCTGAAATATATCGAAGTGTGCCGTCAAATATGGCATAAGCTATTTTATCCTGATATTCATTATCAAGTAAAAGTTGTTCTTCCTCAGGACTTGACAAAAAACCACACTCGACCATAACGTTTGTTGAATTACCATGACGAAGCATATAAAAATCTGCCTCTTTTACACTTCTTTTATTACCGCTATCAACATTTTTTACTATGCTTTGCTGGATTGATTCTGCCAACTTTTTGCCCATAACGGAATCAGGATAATAGAATGTTTGTGCGCCCTTTGCCTTTGCATTTTCAGGAAAACTGTTGCAATGTATGCTTATAACGATATAGGGCTCAGAATGTTCAATAATTCTTGCGCGCTCTTTCATATCTTCCATTTTTATAAATTTTTCGCCTGATAGTGCATCGTCATTTTTTCTTGTCAGCACAACCGTTGCACCTGAACTTTCAAGAAGACGCGCTAATTTTAACGTGATACTTAAATTTATCTCTTTTTCACGCGTAAGGGTTTTTATGCCTATTGCACCGCCATCCTGACCGCCATGCCCTGCATCAAGAACTATAACGTAATCATTAAAATTAAGTTCGTTAAAAACCGGTTTTACCTCTTGTTTAAATATCAAAGGCAACAAAATGACTATCAGTAAAATACTTGCGTAACGTTCAAAATATTTAAGCAAAAGAACTCCTCCAAATTGCAAAATTTACGTTTATTTGCCGTTTTGTTTACAAAAAATTCTTATTCATTTTATTGCATACTCTATACATTAAAAATTCGCTGATTTTTTGTAAAAAAATAGCAATTCGCAATTTTTGTAATACTATCTTAACAATTAAGCGAAAAAAAGTAATCCACATATAAAACTTAGTAAAATGCGGGTTTTTTGCGTTTTCTGTGGATAACTTCACTTTTTATAGAAAAGTTATCCACCATTATTTACCGCATTTTCCTCAACATATGAATTTATCCACAAATGAAAAAAGATTTATCCACACCTGTTGATAAGTTGATTTTTAAGATTTTTTTCTTTTGCAAAAATTTATGTCAAGCGTTTTTTGTAAATTTCTTTGTAAATTTTATGTATTTTTATGCAGAATTGTGAATATTTAATTTCTATATTTTTCTATCAACTCACTTACCCATTGTTTATCGGGACTCTCTACCGTAGCCATTGGTCTGCCTGATGACATTGGCGTATCTTTCATAAACATATACACTTTTATGTTTCTTTCCTGCCCTGATTTTATTTGGGCAAAAAACAGAGCATAATCATTATAGCCTTCTTTATAGCCAAGTACAGAGAATATTCCGTAATCTTGCGGTACAGTTAAATTTTCATCTTTTATTACGTTTACTTCAACACTTTCGGTTTTGCCTGAATAATCGGAAATTACTTCACAGTTATTTTCAGGCAAAACAAGTCTTACACCTTCAAGGGGAAGTCCGCTGAAACCATCAATTACGGTAAATGACACTTTTCCCTTTTCACTTATAATGGTTTCTTTTTCCGCACACCCCGAAAGAACAAGCAAAACACAAAACAAAAGCACAAAAATTCTTTTCATAAAAACAGCCTCCTTTTTATTACATTATATTATATTGTTGAAAGAAATATAAATTCACATTTTTATGTTTACAAAATGCCTTTTTGTATGTTATAATGTAAAAAAAATTTTAAGGAGCTATTTATGAAAAAACTTATCCCCTTGTTTATTATTATTTCGCTTATGCTTTGTTCTTTTAGCGTAAGTGCCGAGGAAACACCTAACTTGGTTAACGCAATCAATTCCGATTTTGAAAGTGCCACAACTGTACAAGATACCGAATGGTACAAACTTGTTGATGCTTTTGGTTCAACTACAACTTTAACCGGAATTTATAACAATATTTCAATAAAAAACGATGGTGGACACGATGGCAACAACTATATTTCGATGTCTTCAACAAAAGCATGGTACTCCCCTTCAATAAACATTTATCCTTATATTTCCGAAGCCGGCGAGGATTCCTACGTAATTTCATTCTGGTATAGAGCTAATAACAGTCTGACTCTTAAACATTTTTGCATACGTGGTCTTCAATCAGACTCTTACTCAGATGGCGGTGAATTCCAGCCTGATATCGTCAATAAAGGCAACGGCAACTATTATGCAGTAATTAACGGATCTTCTACGAAAGCAGACTTAAATGGTTGGAAGTTTTTTGTTTCTAACCCCATCGAAGTTGTTGGTGAACAATTTGACGGTAATCATAATTGGTGGTTCTGCCTTGACCAGCTTCCCGCATCAACTGATGCACCTTTAGTTTTTGATATTGACGGTTTTAATATTTGCTCTGAACTTGATTTTGAAATGCCCGAAGAGTTAATTGAGAAAGATATTGTAACTGATATCACATATTTAACAGAAGAAATTACCTCAAATGCAATAATTCCTTCTGACGAAAGTGCCCAACCTGAAACTGAAGCAACACCTACCGCTGCACCGGTTTTATCCCCCACCGCAACACCTGATGCACAAAATAAAAATAACGGATCAGATTACACATTGCCTATAATTATCGGCGCATCCGTTTTTGTTATCAGCGCAGTTGCAACTGTTGTTGTATTAAAAGTTGCTAAAAAAAAGAAATAAAATAATTTAATTTATCCGTTGTGATTTTTCTCAACGGATTTTTGTGAGGTATTTTATGAAACTTACTGCCAAAATAAAAAATAATCAAAAGACTTTTCGTGGTATTCCTTTCTGGAGCTGGAATGATAAATTAGAAAAAGATGAGCTTGTAAGGCAGATTCACAACATGAAGGATATCGGTCTTAACGGCTTTTTTATGCACGCACGTGGTGGTCTTTTAACTGAATATTGTTCTGATGAATGGTATGACTGTGTAAAAACATGTATCGACGAAGCAAAAAAACTTAATATGGAAGCTTGGGCATACGATGAAAACGGCTGGCCATCAGGCTTTGCAGGTGGTAAGCTTTTAGAGGATGAAAAGAATCACGTATGTTTCCTTTTTCATAAAATCGGTGCGTTTGATAATACAGCTTTTAAGGTATATAACCTTGATGGCTCTATTGCCGAAACTGACGAAGGTAAAGAATATCTTAACGTTTACAGAGGTTATTCATCAAGTTACGTTGATATAATGGACAAAAATATAATCGAAAAGTTCATTAAGCATACCCATGAAGAATATAAAGCACGTTTTAAAGAAGATTTTGGCAAAACAATGCCCGGTTTCTTTACCGACGAACCACAGTATTATCGCTATAATACCGCATGGTCAGATACTTTTCTTGAAACCTTTGAGGCTAAGTACGGCTACAGCGTTTTCAAAGCTTTACCCGCCCTTTTTATTGATTTTGATGGTGCTAAAGAACTTCGTTACGATTATTGGAATCTGTGCGCAATTCAGTACATAGAGGGCTTTGCTAAACCTATATATGACTGGTGCGAAAAGAACGGTGCGCAGCTGACAGGCCACAGTATTGAAGAAAGATCACTTGCCTATCAGATGGTATGTTGTGGTGGTGTTATGCCTTTTTATGAATATGAGCATATTCCCGGAATCGACTTACTTGGCAGAGGTACTGATGATGACCTTTCAACAAAGCAGTTAGGCTCTGTTGCCTGCCAATTAAATAAAAAGCGCGTTTTAACAGAAACCTTTGCTTTATGTGGTTGGGACGTTTCACCCATCGACTTAAAACGTCTTACACAATGGCAATACGTTTCAGGCATCAATTTAATTTGTGCACACCTCTACCCATATTCTGAACGCGGTGAAAGAAAATATGATTATCCTGCACATTACAGCGAACATATGCCTTGGAACTCATATTTAAAGAGCTTTAATACTTATTTTGCAAACATTGGTGCCGCAATGGCAGAAGGTAAAGAAAATGCAAATGTGCTTATTATCCATCCTATGCACTCATTATATCTTTACTATCAACGCATAAATTCAAACGAAAGCGTTGAACATATTGAAAAACCTTTCCGTAAACTGCTCAACAAATTCGGAAGTAATTTTATACAGTATCATTTGGGCGACGAATCTATAATTTCACGCCACGGCAAAGTAGAAAATAACAAATTTATAATCGGACAATGCAGTTATGATTATGTTGTTATCCCCTATTGCGAATCACTTGATTCTTTTACAGCAAAACTTTTAAAACAGTTTGTTGATAACGGCGGTAAAGTAATGTTTGAAGGCAACAAACCTACGCGCATTGACGGAAGGCTTGCTGACCTCAGTTGGCTTAAAGAAAGCACTAATTTTGATGAACTTCTTGATAGCAGAGATGCTTATCTCGTTTCTGATAGCGACCTTTCAAAATTCCGCATAAACGTACGCAATACTGAAAACGGCAGAATTTTTTACGTTGTTAATCTTAACGATTACAAAGTTGATAACGTTTCATTGATTGTAAAAAAAGCAAAAGGTTTAAAGCAAATCCATATGCTTGACCTTAAAGAAGATTCCCTTAATTTAGAAAAAGGCAAAAATCTTATAACCGCAAAGCTTGATTTTGATGATGCAGGTTCGTATTTTATATATGAAACAAAAACCTTTACTTCAAAAGCACCTAAAAAGACGGAATCAACAGATATAATTGTTGACACAAAAGATTTTATGCTTACCAAAAAGCTTGAAAACTGCATTTCTCTTGATTACGCTTCTTTATCCTACGATGGTGTAAATTATGAAGATAAGCGCTACATAAAGCACATTCATGAGCTTCTTTTAAAAAGAAAATACGAAGGGCGCGTTTACTTAAAGTTTAATTTTGATGCTGAATTTATCCCTCATGACTTATCTCTTTGCGTTGAGCCTATGAGGAATCCGCAGATCAAAGTAAACAAAAATGACGTTATATTAAGTGATGATTGGCGCATCGACAGAAGTTTCAAGCTTGTAAACATTGCTAAGCACACTAAAAAAGGCTTGAACGAAGTTGTTATTGCTTTTGATTATTATCAATCGCCCCACGTTTACAGCGTATTATTCAGCGATGTTATGGAATCGTTAAGAAACTGCTTATCACTTGATACCGAAATTGAAGCAATTTATCTTTTCGGATCATTTGGCGTAAAAGCCGAAAATGAATATACTGACGGCAAAAACGGAAGCAAATTAAACATTGGTCCTTTCACCCTTATAAAGCAGAATAAATTACACGTTTTAAAGGATTAAAGAACCGGTCAATTCCCCTTCTTTGCAGGTAAAATTTCATTAAAGAAAACTTTTATTGCAAAAAAAGGAACTTACGTTATCTCTTTACCCGGCAGATACGCTATAGCAAACCTTTACATCAACAATAAAAAAGTTAAAACTCTTATTTTTAATAAGACTGCAACGATATCATTAAATGATGGTGAAAATACAATTCGTGTTGAATTGATAAACTCATTGAGAAATACTTTTGGTCCTCTCCACCACGTTGATGATGAATCCTTTGCAGTTGGTCCTCGTTCCTTTACCTTTGAAGGTGATTGGAGCGAAGATCAGGTAGCTAAAAACTATGTAGAAAGATACTCATTTATGCATTTTGGAATTGATGAAATTTCAATAAAAAAGCTTATAAGTGATTAAAAATCTACAAAATTCAATTAAAGATAGAATTTTGATTTATAACGATTCTTTCCAAAAACATAGTATTTACATGGGTTTTCGCGCTTTTTTTCTAAAAAAACCTTTGTAGTAAAAAAAATTGACAAATATTATTTTCAAGTGTATAATATGAGCGTGTTATGTTGGTTATCTGTGCATAATCATCATTCGCCATTGCAGCACTTTGCTGACAACATTTTTTGAGAGGATAAACTTATGACTTCACTTTGGCTGGATATAGTTAGTTGGGATTTGTTCGGTACAGCTTTCCATTCCATTCAATGGTTAAATATTTTTAATATTGTTACAAGTATCGTTCTTACCCTTTGTTTCTCTTACCAATTCTTTTATATTATATTGGCAATTTTTGCAAAACCTAAAAAATTCAAAGACGTTACCCCATCGCATCGCTATGCAATTATGATATCTGCCCGTAATGAGCAGAACGTTATCGGATTCCTTTTAGATAGTATAAAGGCAAACGATTATCCTCAGGAACTTATTGACATTTACGTTGTTGCCGATAACTGTACTGATTCAACTGCTGAAATTGCAAGAGGTAAAGGTGCAACGGTTCTTGAGCGTTTTGATACTGCACATCTCGGCAAGGGTTATGCCCTTGATTTCTTACTTAACACTATTGATAAGGAACGTGGCATTGAATATTATGACGGTTACTTTGTTTTCGATGCCGATAACCTTCTTGATAAA
The DNA here is from genome assembly GCA_045653985.1 of Clostridia bacterium. Taxonomy (GTDB): domain Bacteria; phylum Bacillota; class Clostridia; order Christensenellales; family QALW01; genus UMGS1322. The sequence goes on from JAZOMK010000407.1 coordinate 13,113, forward strand.
CATTATATAACCGAAATGGATAAATGTTTCTCTGCAGGTAACAGAATTATCACAAGCTACCGCAACTCAAAGAACTATGGCAGTAACTGGATTTCAGCAGGCTATGCCCTCTGGTTCATCCGTGAAGCAAGATACCTTAACAACCCACGTTTTATTCTTAATACAAGCTGTGCCGTTTCAGGAACAGGTTTCCTTGTAAACAGCGAAATTCTTAAAAGACAAGGTGGTTGGAAGCACTTCCTTTTAACTGAAGATATTGAATTCTCAATAGACAACGTTATTAAAGGTGAAAAGGTTGGTTATTGCCACGCAGCAATGCTTTATGATGAACAACCTACAAGCTTCAGACAGTCATGGCGTCAGCGCTTACGTTGGTCAAAGGGCTTCCTTCAGGTTATAAGACATTACGGTCTTGGTCTTTTAAAGAATATAGTAAGGTTTAAAGGTTTTTCATCTTTCGATATGTTTATGACCATATCCCCTGCTTTCTTTATTACTGTTACCAATTTCTTTATTAACTTAGGTACTTTAATTTATGCTTTGATTGCCGCACCTATGTGTGTACCCGCCGTTGCATTTGGCATGGTAAACGCTGTTGCAGGTGCATATCTGTTACTTTTCGTTGTTGGTATCGTTACACTTATTGGCGAATGGAAGCAGATACATTGCAGTAAAATTAAAAAGATATTATCAATATTTACTTTCCCCATATTCATACTTACATACATTCCCATTTCAATTCAGGCACTTTTCTCAAAGGTTGAATGGAAGCC